>NZ_PSVK01000040.1:0-5174 GCF_002931115.1 Rathayibacter sp. AY1E6
GGCCCGACCTGCTCGTCGAGGGCCCGATCCAGTACGACGCGGCGGCCGACGCGGCGGTCGCGGCCTCGAAGATGCCCGGCTCCCAGGTCGCCGCTAGCGCACCACGGGGATGGCGGCGGTGGGCGGGACGATGGCCTGGGTGGCGGCCTGGATGGCCGTGATCGCGACGGTGTTGACGATGTCCTGCACGAGCGCGCCGCGCGAGAGGTCGTTGACCGGCTTGCGCAGACCCTGGAGGACCGGTCCGATGGCGACGGCGCCGGCCGAGCGCTGCACGGCCTTGTAGGTGTTGTTGCCCGTGTTGAGGTCGGGGAAGATGAACACCGTCGCGCGCCCGGCGACCTGGGAGCCGGGCATCTTCGAGGCCGCGACCGCCGCGTCGGCCGCCGCGTCGTACTGGATCGGGCCCTCGACGAGCAGGTCGGGCCGGCGCTCGCGCACCAGAGCCGTCGCCGCGCGGACCTTCTCGACGTCGGCGCCGGCTCCGCTCTCGCCGGTGGAGTAGGAGAGCATCGCGATGCGGGGGTCGATCCCGAACTGCTGGGCGGTCTCGGCGGACGAGATCGCGATGTCGGCGAGCTGCGCCTCGGTGGGGTCGGGGTTCACCGCGCAGTCGCCGTAGACCAGCACGCGGTCGGCGAGCGCCATCAGGAACACGCTCGAGACGACGGAGACGCCCGGGCTCGTCTTGATGATCTCGAAGCCGGGGCGGATGGTGTGCGCGGTCGTGTGCGCGGCTCCCGAGACCATCCCGTCGGCCAGGCCGAGCTGCACCATCATCGTGCCGAAGTAGGAGACGTCCGTGACGGTGTCGTAGGCGTGGTCGTAGGTGATGCCCTTGTGCGCGCGGATGCGGGCGTACTCCTCGGCGAAGCGCGCGCGGTGCTCGGGGTCGAGGGTGCTCAGCACGCGCGCGCCGTCGAGGTCGAGGCCGAGGCCCGCCGCACGGGCGCGGATCTCGGCCTCCTCGCCGAGGATCGTGAGCCGGGCGATGCCGCGCTTGAGCACGGTCGCGGCGGCACGGAGGATCCGGTCGTCGCCGCCCTCGGGCAGGACGATGTGGCGGTCGGCGATGCGCGCGCGCTCGATCAGCCCGTACTCGAACATCAGCGGCGTGACGACCTCGGACCGGCCGACGTCGAGGAGGGTGAGCAGCTCGACCGCGTCGACCGCCTCCTGGAAGAGGGCGAGGGAGGTGTCGCGCTTGCGCGGGGAGTCGGCCGCCAGGCGGCCGCGGGCCGCGGTGACGCGGACGGCGGTGTCGTAGGTGCCGAGCTCGGTCATCACGATCGGCACGCGGCTGTCGACGCCCTCGATCAGCCGGACGATCGGCTCCGGCAGCTCGAAGCCGCCGTTGAGGATGATGCCGGTGACCGTGGGGAACGTGCCGGAGGCGTACGCCATGATCACGGCGAGGACGACCTCGGGCCGGTCGCCGGGGACGATCACGACGCCGCCCTCGGTGAGCCGCGGCAGGACGTTCACCATCGACATGCCGGCGATCACCACGCCGAGCGCCTCGCGGCCGAGCAGCTCCGGATCGCCCGCGACGACGACGCCGTCGACCGCCTCGACCAGGCGGGACAGGCTCGGAGCGACGAGGAACGGATCCTCGCGGATCGCCCAGACCGGGACGGTGGCGGGGATGCTCTCGCGGATCGCGGCGACGGCGTCGGCGGCGGTGTCGGGATCGGCGCGGTTCGCGATCACTCCGATGAGGCTCGCGTGGGCCGTGCGCAGCTCGACCGAGGCGAGCTCCGTGATCTGGCGCATCTCCTCCGGCGTGCGCGCGGGAGCCTGGCCCAGCTGCTCGCTGCGGGACGAGTCCCGGCCGGTGAGGACGAGCAGGACCGGGGCACCGAGGTTGGCGGCGATGCGGGCGTTGTAGCCGAGCTCGGTGGGGCTGCCGACGTCCGTGTAGTCGGAGCCGAGGATGACGACGGCGTCGCACCGGGCCTCGACGCCCTTGTACCGCTCGACGATCCGCGAGAGCGCCGCCTCGCCGTCGGCGTGGACGTCCTCGTAGGTGACGCCGATGCAGTCCTCGTAGGCGAGGCCCGAGTCGGAGTGGCCGAGCAGCATCTCGAGCACGTAGTCCGGCTCGGAGGTGGAGCGGGCGATCGGGCGGAAGACGCCGACCCGCTGCACCTGGCTGCTGAGCGCATCGAGGACGCCGAGGGCGACCGTGGACTTGCCCGAATGACCTTCGGCGGACGAGATGTAGATGCTCTGAACCATCGGATCCAGCCTACCGAGGGGGTCCCTCCGCCTGGCTGAGTAGAGGCCAGGGATGGGAGGGCGTGCATGGCGCGCGGCTGTGGAGGAGCGTCCGCAGTCGGTAGGGCCTCGTAGCGGCTGTGCGGCGGTCCATCGGCGGAGCAGGCGGGCCGGTTAACGGAAGAAGACCCCCCGCGCACCCGCCAGAGCCCGGTTACCCTTGCTGCGTTTCCGCCCTGGGGGAGTTGGCCTGGATGGCGCCACGCGGGGAGCCGGGTGACAGTCTAACCGACGACGGCGGCCGAGGAGAGCGGGGCGTGTCGGGGTCGTGGTCGTGGTCAGCGGGAGCCTCCGACACCGGCTAGTATCGATGAGTCGCGGCTCAGGTCGTGCCAGGAGGATTCGCCTAGTGGCCTATGGCGCACGCTTGGAAAGCGTGTTGGGTGAAAGCCCTCGGGGGTTCGAATCCCCCATCCTCCGCGAACGGTGTCCGTTGCTCTCGCCAGCACGGGCACCGTTTTGTTTAACCGGTGCGGCCGATCGTCGGAGCCCGGTCGACCGGTGAAGGCGTCGATCGGAGCGGCCCACTCAAGCATCGCCGGGTTCGCGCCGCCGGTGCACGACGACGTCGCGCCGAGCAGGGGCCGCCGATCGTCCGGCGCGTGCCGGGCGCGGGATCAGCCGTAGAGGTGGTTCGTCCGCGCGCAGGAGTCGGAGCAGAACGCGCCACGGCGGGCGACGAGCGGGGCCGAGCAGGCGGCGCAGACGGGGCGGAAGAAGAGTTCGGCTACGGATCGCGACATGGTCCGACCGTAGGTGCCGGTCCCGGATCGTGCCCGTCGCCATCCGTAATACGACACCGCGGACGACAGGGCGGCGATACGGACCCTCCGGCGACGCCGACCGTCAGTCGGCGATGCGCTCGAGCCATTCGTCGAGCAGGAGCCGCTCCCCCGCGCTGAGGGGCTCGATCTGCGGCAGCGCCGTCCGCAGGGCGACGGCGTGCGCGACGACCGCACGGGCGGCGGGATCGGTGGGGCCCGCCTCCGCCGTGGTGATCGCCGCGAGGACGGACTCGCGCGAGCGGGACGAGAGCTCGTCGTCGGGGTCGGCGAGGGCGGTCAGCGTGAGGGTGCAGCCGAGCGCGGCCGACTGGAGCAGGCGGGAGGCCCGCTCGACGTCGACGGTGAGGCGGCCGGCTTCGGCGACGGCCCGGACCGCGTCGAGGAGGACGCCGCGGGACAGGCGCGCCGCCTCCGACTCCTCCCCCGGCCGCGCGGTGAACATCAGCGCGTAGAGGTGCGGTTCGGCGAGTCCGAAGGCGACGTGGTGATCCCAGGCGGCACGGAGCGCGTCGACCGGGTCGGCCGGCGCCTCGCTCCGCTCGAAGTCGGCGAGGGCCGTGGCGAATCCGGCTGCCGCGGCCGAGTCGAGCAGCCCGCGCAGGTCGCCGAACGTCCGGTAGATCGTGGGGGCCTGGACCCCCGCCGCCGCGCTGATCGCCCGCGTCGACACCGCGTCCCGCCCGCCGTCCGCCAGCAGCTCGACCGTCGCTCGGAGGATCCGCTCCCGCGTCGTCCCGCTCTCACTCATGCTACCGACGCTAACACGTTCCCGTTAGCGCCTCGTCTCCCGGACCGGCCCGGGTCGCGTCAGCGCCGTCGGGCGGTCCCGAAGATCCCGCGGACCACCTCGCGCAGCAGCGTCCTGCCGGCGCTCGAGCCCAGCACCTCCTCGACGACCGTCTTGTCGCGGCGGGCGGTGCGGGTCCCGCGGGAGGTCGGTGCCGTGCGCCGTCGGGAGCGCTCGGCGGCCTGGTCGGCGGCGCGCTCGGCGGCGGCCCGCTCCTTCGCGCGGCGGGCGGCGTCCGCGGTCTCCTCCTTGGCGCGACGCGCGTCCTCCTTGGCGCGGCGGGCGTCGTCGGCGGCCTGCTGCTCGGCGGCGGCGCGGGCCTCCTCGGCGTCGGCGGCGGCGTCGAGCCGGCGGGTGAGGATCTCGCGGGCGGAGTCGCGGTCGAGGGGCGTTCCGTAGCGCGCGAGGAGCGGGGACCTCTGGACGCTCGCCTCGCGGTCGGCCTCGGGGGTGGGCTTCATCGAGCCGAGCGGGGCGCGGAGACGCGTCCAGGCGACCGGGGTCGGGGCGCCGCGCTCGTTCATGACCGTCACGATCGCCTCGCCGATGGGGAGCGCCTGGAGGACCTCGCCGAGGTCGTAGTCGCTCTCGGGGTAGGTCGAGACGGTGGCGCGGAGGGCCTTGGCGTCGTCCGGCGTGTGCGCGCGGAGCTGGTGCTGCACGCGGGAGCCGAGCTGGGCGAGGACGTCACCGGGCACGTCCTTCGGGGTCTGCGTGACGAAGACGATGCCGACGCCCTTGGAGCGGATGAGGCGCACGGTCTGGGTGATCGCGGCGAGGAAGTCCTTCGACGCGTCGCGGAAGAGCAGGTGCGCCTCGTCGAAGAAGAACACCAGCTTCGGCTTGTCGAGGTCGCCGACCTCCGGCAGGTCGTTGAAGAGGTCGGCGAGGAGCCACATCAGGAAGGTGGAGAACAGAGCCGGTCGGTCGGCGACTCCGGGGACCTCGAGGAGGCTGACGACGCCGCGACCGTCGGCGGCGAGGCGGAGGAACTCGGCCGTGTCGATCTCGGGCTCACCGAAGAACACGTCGGCGCCCTGGTCGGCGAACGCGATCAGCTCGCGGAGGATCACGCCGGCGGTCGCCTTCGACAGCCCGCCGAGCTCGGCGAGCTCCGCCTTGCCCTCGTCGCCGACGAGGTAGGTGAGCACGGCGCGGAGATCGGACAGGTCGACGAGCGGGAGACCGGCGCTCTCGGCGTAGTGGAAGACGAGGCCGAGGCTCGACTCCTGCGTGTGGTTGAGGCCGAGCACCTTCGCGAGCAGCAGCGCGCCGAATCCCGTCACGGTGGCGCGGACGGGGACGCCGGTGCCGATGCCGCCGAG
>NZ_PSVK01000041.1:0-1788 GCF_002931115.1 Rathayibacter sp. AY1E6
CCTTCTCTTCGGGGTTGGGGGTCGTAATTTTTTTACGGAGAGTTTGATCCTGGCTCAGGACGAACGCTGGCGGCGTGCTTAACACATGCAAGTCGAACGATGAAGCCCAGCTTGCTGGGTGGATTAGTGGCGAACGGGTGAGTAACACGTGAGTAACCTGCCCTTGACTCTGGGATAAGCGCTGGAAACGGCGTCTAATACCGGATACGACCTGCCCCGGCATCGGGTGCGGGTGGAAAGTTTTTCGGTCAAGGATGGACTCGCGGCCTATCAGCTAGTTGGTGAGGTAATGGCTCACCAAGGCGACGACGGGTAGCCGGCCTGAGAGGGTGACCGGCCACACTGGGACTGAGACACGGCCCAGACTCCTACGGGAGGCAGCAGTGGGGAATATTGCACAATGGGCGAAAGCCTGATGCAGCAACGCCGCGTGGGGGATGACGGCCTTCGGGTTGTAAACCTCTTTTAGTAGGGAAGAAGGGCTTCGGCTTGACGGTACCTGCAGAAAAAGCACCGGCTAACTACGTGCCAGCAGCCGCGGTAATACGTAGGGTGCAAGCGTTGTCCGGAATTATTGGGCGTAAAGAGCTCGTAGGCGGTTTGTCGCGTCTGCTGTGAAAACCCGAGGCTCAACCTCGGGCCTGCAGTGGGTACGGGCAGACTAGAGTGCGGTAGGGGAGAATGGAATTCCTGGTGTAGCGGTGGAATGCGCAGATATCAGGAGGAACACCGATGGCGAAGGCAGTTCTCTGGGCCGTTACTGACGCTGAGGAGCGAAAGCGTGGGGAGCGAACAGGATTAGATACCCTGGTAGTCCACGCCGTAAACGTTGGGAACTAGATGTGGGGACCTTTCCACGGTCTCCGTGTCGCAGCTAACGCATTAAGTTCCCCGCCTGGGGAGTACGGCCGCAAGGCTAAAACTCAAAGGAATTGACGGGGGCCCGCACAAGCGGCGGAGCATGCGGATTAATTCGATGCAACGCGAAGAACCTTACCAAGGCTTGACATATACCGGAAACTTCCAGAAATGGTTGCCCCGCAAGGTCGGTATACAGGTGGTGCATGGTTGTCGTCAGCTCGTGTCGTGAGATGTTGGGTTAAGTCCCGCAACGAGCGCAACCCTCGTTCTATGTTGCCAGCACGTCATGGTGGGAACTCATAGGAGACTGCCGGGGTCAACTCGGAGGAAGGTGGGGATGACGTCAAATCATCATGCCCCTTATGTCTTGGGCTTCACGCATGCTACAATGGCCGGTACAAAGGGCTGCGATACCGTAAGGTGGAGCGAATCCCAAAAAGCCGGTCTCAGTTCGGATTGAGGTCTGCAACTCGACCTCATGAAGTCGGAGTCGCTAGTAATCGCAGATCAGCAACGCTGCGGTGAATACGTTCCCGGGCCTTGTACACACCGCCCGTCAAGTCATGAAAGTCGGTAACACCCGAAGCCAGTGGCCTAACCGCAAGGAGGGAGCTGTCGAAGGTGGGATCGGTGATTAGGACTAAGTCGTAACAAGGTAGCCGTACCGGAAGGTGCGGCTGGATCACCTCCTTTCTAAGGAGCATCTGGACACCGCAGGGTGTTCCAGGCGCCAGATCAAAGCGAATGTCTTTGCTGGTAGCTCATGGGTGGAACATTGAACTAGGTGCTCGGTGAGATCGTCTCGCGTCAGTACAGCCTTCGGGTTGGGAACGCGTCGGGGCGGTGGAGTCGGGTACATGCACGCTGTTGGGTCCTGAGGGACCGGGCCGGCTGCCTTCGGGTGGCGGGGTCGACTCTCCGGATCTT
>NZ_PSVK01000041.1:1884-5099 GCF_002931115.1 Rathayibacter sp. AY1E6
GCGGTCATGCAAATCATTGGATCTGCAACTTTTCGAGTTGTAGTTTCTTAACTCATGTGATTAGCAAGTTCATAAGAGCAAACGGTGAATGCCTTGGCATCTGGAGCCGAAGAAGGACGTCGTAATCTGCGATAAGCCTCGGGGAGCTGATAAACGAGCTGTGATCCGAGGATTTCCGAATGGGGAAACCCCGCCAGGCCCCTTGTGGTGACCTGGTGACTCCCGCCTGAATATATAGGGCGGGTAGAGGGAACGTGGGGAAGTGAAACATCTCAGTACCCACAGGAAGAGAAAACAACAGTGATTCCGTCAGTAGTGGCGAGCGAACGCGGAAGAGGCTAAACCGAGTCATGTGTGATACCCGGCAGGGGTTGCATGGCCGGGGTTGTGGGACTTTTCGTTCCGGTCTGCCGGCCGGTGAACGTTACAGCGCATCATAGACGAACAGGTTTGAACGCCTGGCCAGAGCGGGTGCGAGCCCCGTAGTCGAAATGGTGTTATGGCGTGAAGAGTATCCCAAGTAGCACGGGGCCCGAGAAATCCCGTGTGAATCTGTCAGGACCACCTGATAAGCCTAAATACTCCCAGATGACCGATAGCGGACAAGTACCGTGAGGGAAAGGTGAAAAGTACCCCGGGAGGGGAGTGAAATAGTACCTGAAACCGTTTGCTTACAAACCGTCGGAGCCTCCTTGTAGGGGTGACGGCGTGCCTTTTGAAGAATGAGCCTGCGAGTTAGTGCTCTGTGGCGAGGTTAACCCGTGTGGGGCAGCCGTAGCGAAAGCGAGTCCGAATAGGGCGATTCAGTCGCAGGGTCTAGACCCGAAGCGAAGTGATCTATCCATGGCCAGGTTGAAGCGACGGTAAGACGTCGTGGAGGACCGAACCCACTTCAGTTGAAAATGGAGGGGATGAGCTGTGGATAGGGGTGAAAGGCCAATCAAACTTCGTGATAGCTGGTTCTCTCCGAAATGCATTTAGGTGCAGCGTTGCGTGTTTCTTGCCGGAGGTAGAGCTACTGGATGGCCGATGGGGCCCAAAAGCTTACTGACGTCAGCCAAACTCCGAATGCCGGTAAGTGAGAGCGCAGCAGTGAGACTGTGGGGGATAAGCTTCATAGTCGAGAGGGAAACAACCCAGACCACCAACTAAGGTCCCTAAGCGCGTGCTAAGTGGGAAAGGATGTGGAGTTGCACAGACAACCAGGAGGTTGGCTTAGAAGCAGCCACCCTTGAAAGAGTGCGTAATAGCTCACTGGTCAAGTGATTCCGCGCCGACAATGTAACGGGGCTCAAGCACGCCACCGAAGTTGTGGCATTGACATTAGTGGTAGGCCTTCGTGGTCCAGCCGTGTTGATGGGTAGGAGAGCGTCGTGTGGCGAGTGAAGCGGCGGTGTGAACCAGCCGTGGATGCCACACGAGTGAGAATGCAGGCATGAGTAGCGAAAGACGGGTGAGAAACCCGTCCTCCGGAAGACCAAGGGTTCCAGGGTCAAGCTAATCTTCCCTGGGTAAGTCGGGACCTAAGGCGAGGCCGACAGGCGTAGTCGATGGACAACGGGTTGATATTCCCGTACCGGCGAAGAACCGCCCAAGACAATCCAGTAGTGCTAAGTATCTGAATCCCTTTGATGGATCCCTTCGGGGTGAAGCGTTGGGCCTAGCGTACGACCCCGTGCTGGTGCGTTTAGCGTATTAACAGGTGTGACGCAGGAAGGTAGCCGAGCCGGGCGATGGTTGTCCCGGTCTAAGGATGTAGGGCGAACGATAGGCAAATCCGTCGTTCATATAGCCTGAGATCTGATGGGTAGACGCAAGTCGAAATCGGTGATCCTATGCTGCCAAGAAAAGCATCGACGCGAGGTTCTAGCTGCCCGTACCCCAAACCGACTCAGGTGGTCAGGTAGAGAATACTAAGGAGATCGAGAGAATCGTGGTTAAGGAACTCGGCAAAATGCCCCCGTAACTTCGGGAGAAGGGGGGCCTGAGGCGTGAACGGACTTGCTCCGGGAGCGTTCGATGGCCGCAGAGACCAGTGGGAAGCGACTGTTTACTAAAAACACAGGTCCGTGCTAAGTCGCAAGACGATGTATACGGACTGACGCCTGCCCGGTGCTGGAAGGTTAAGAGGAACGGTTAGCCGCAAGGCGAAGCTGAGAATTTAAGCCCCAGTAAACGGCGGTGGTAACTATAACCATCCTAAGGTAGCGAAATTCCTTGTCGGGTAAGTTCCGACCTGCACGAATGGCGTAACGACTTCCCAGCTGTCTCAACCGCGAACTCGGCGAAATTGCATTACGAGTAAAGATGCTCGTTACGCGCAGCAGGACGGAAAGACCCCGTGACCTTTACTATAGTTTGGTATTGGTGTTCGGTGTGGCTTGTGTAGGATAGGTGGGAGACGTTGAAGCGGGCACGCTAGTGTTCGTGGAGTCATTGTTGAAATACCACTCTGGTCACTCTGGATATCTAACTTCGGACCCTAATCGGGTTCAGGGACAGTGCCTGATGGGTAGTTTAACTGGGGCGGTTGCCTCCCAAAGAGTAACGGAGGCGCCCAAAGGTTCCCTCAACCTGGTTGGCAATCAGGTGGCGAGTGTAAGTGCACAAGGGAGCTTGACTGTGAGACTGACAAGTCGAGCAGGGACGAAAGTCGGGACTAGTGATCCGGCAGTGGCTTGTGGAAGCGCTGTCGCTCAACGGATAAAAGGTACCTCGGGGATAACAGGCTGATCTTGCCCAAGAGTCCATATCGACGGCATGGTTTGGCACCTCGATGTCGGCTCGTCGCATCCTGGGGCTGGAGTAGGTCCCAAGGGTTGGGCTGTTCGCCCATTAAAGCGGTACGCGAGCTGGGTTTAGAACGTCGTGAGACAGTTCGGTCCCTATCCGCTGCGCGCGCAGGAAATTTGAGAAGATCTATCCCTAGTACGAGAGGACCGGGATGGACGAACCTCTGGTGTGTCAGTTGTTCCGCCAGGAGCACCGCTGATTAGCTACGTTCGGAACGGATAACCGCTGAAAGCATCTAAGCGGGAAGCCGGCTTCGAGATGAGATTTCCATCCCTTCGGGGGAGAGGCTCCCAGCCAGACGACTGGGTTGATAGGCCGGATGTGGAAGACAGGACTAAAGACTGTCGGAGCTGACCGGTACTAATAAGCCGATAACTTGATAATCACTACACTCATACCGTTGTAAAGGCTGGTAGGAGTGG
>NZ_PSVK01000042.1:0-5037 GCF_002931115.1 Rathayibacter sp. AY1E6
CCGGCGCCGAGGTGCTGGAGCTCGCCCGCTGCGGAGTCGGCGCCGCCCGCTCCGCCGGGATCGCGCACGCCCTCTCCTCCGTCGCTGCTCCGCTCGAGCAGGTGTGGATCGCCAACACCGACGCCGACACCGTGGTCCCCCGCGACTGGCTGGCCGCCCACGTCGAGCACTCCCGACGGCACGACGCGCTGCTCGGCACGGTCCGGCCCGACCCGGCCGACCTCTCCCCCGGTGCCTACTCGCGCTGGCGAGACGTCCGCGCGCGGGAGGAGTCGATCGGCAGCATCCACGGCGCGAACCTCGGCGTCCGCGCGAGCGCATACCTCGCGGCGGGCGGCTTCGGCCGGGAGCCGCTGCACGAGGACGTCCTGCTCGTCGAGCGGCTGCGCGCGAGCGGCGCCCGGGTCGGAGCGACGGACCGCGGCGAGGTGATCACCTCCGGCCGCCGCGACAACCGGGTCGAGGGCGGCTACGGCCACTACCTCCACGCTCGCTTCCCGTCCGAGACGTCTCCGGCCTGCGGCTGAATCGGGTACACGCGCACGCGGAACACGATGCGAGGGGTCCCTGTCAATGGTCGGGCCGTGGTTTGTCACGGATTGCGCAGGAGAGTCAAATGGGTGTCGAGCACGACCCGGTGCTCTCCGATGGAAGGGTCACCGCATGAATCCCCGCCTCGTCCTGCTGGCACTGGTCGCCTTCACCGCCTACGTGTTCGGCTCCCGCGCCGGCCGTGGCCGCTACGAAGAGCTGCGCCACCTCGCACTCGGCGTGTGGAACGACCCGGCCACGAAGAAGACCCGCAAGAAGCTCAAGAAGACCTCCAAGCGCGAGGCCAAGCAGCTCACCGCCATCGCGAGCAAGGCCCGCGACAAGGTGCAGCGCCGCCTCCGCTGACCCCCGCTTCCACGACTCACCGGACACCGGCCCGCCGGCGTCTCCGCTCGCATCGGAACGGCCGATCGAGCACGAACTGAAGGAGAAACATCATGGGCATCATCAGCTGGATCATCCTCGGCCTCATCGCCGGGGCGCTCGCCAAGCTCATCCTCCCGGGCAAGCAGGGCGGCGGATGGATCATCACGATCGTCCTCGGCATCGTGGGCGCGCTGCTCGGCGGCTTCCTCAGCACGCTGTTCGGCATCCAGGACGCCGTCAACGGCATCAACATCGTGAGCATCATCGTCTCCGTCGTCGGTGCGATCGTCGTCCTCCTCATCTACGGCGCGATCGTCGGCCGCAAGTCCCGCGCGTAAGTCGCGCTCCCCGAAGGCCCCCGGCATCCGTGCCGGGGGCCTTCGGCGTTCCCGGAGCGGGCGCACCTCTACTCAGGGGATCCGACTCCTCCTCCGCGGGGAAGCTGGATGTCCACCGAGCGCGCAAGGGGTTGATGCTGAGAGCCGCAGGCGATGGACTGGAGGCACGACGGCGCGGCTCCACTGCGCCCTCGCCCCGACGAAAGGACGTACTCGCTCATGAGCGACGACACCGCAACGGTCCCCACGATCACCCTGAACAACGGCGTGGAGATCCCGCAGCTGGGCTTCGGCGTGTTCCAGATCGACCCGGCCGAGACCAAGGACGCGACCCTGGCGGCCCTCGAGGTCGGCTACCGCCACATCGACACCGCCGAGATGTACGGCAACGAGGCGGGCGTCGGCGAGGCCGTCCGCGCCTCCGGCCTCGACCGCTCCGAGGTCTTCGTGACCAGCAAGCTCAACAACGGCTTCCACGCCCGCGAGGACGCTCTCGCCGCGATCGACGTCACCCTCGGCGAGCTGAAGTTCGACTACGTCGACCTCTTCCTCATCCACTGGCCGCTCCCGAACGTGGGCGACTACCTGGAGACCTGGAAGGCGATGGAGGAGATCTACCGCAGCGGCAAGGCGAAGGCGATCGGCGTCTCCAACTTCCAGACCAACCACCTCAACCGGCTCCGCGCCGAGGCGACCATCGTCCCGGCCGTGAACCAGATCGAGGTGCACCCCTACCTCGTGCAGCAGGAGCTCCGCGCCTACGGCACCGAGCACGGCATCGCGACCGAGGCCTGGTCGCCGATCGCGCAGGGCCTCGTCCTCGACGACGACACCATCACCCGCATCGCGCGCAACGTCGACCGCAGCCCGGCGCAGGTCGTGCTCCGCTGGCACATCCAGCGCGGCGACATCGTCTTCCCGAAGTCGGTCACCCGCAAGCGCGTGGAGGAGAACTTCGCCCTCTTCGACTTCGAGCTCGACGACGAGGCGATGACCGACATCACGGCGCTCGACCGCGGCCACCGCACCGGCCCCGACCCCGACACCTTCAACTACATCCCGAGCTGATCCTCGGCTCCACGGAGCGCGCCCGGCCTGCAGTCATCCTGCGGACCGGGCGCGCTCGTGCGTGGGGCGGCGAGCCGAGCCGCGCACGAACAGGGCGGGTCTCGAGACGCCGCGCTGCCGCTCCTCGACCGGCACGGTCACGGGCCGACCGCACCCCTGCTGATCGAGGAGCGGGCGCAGCCCGCGTATCGGGATCCACCCCACCGACGAACAGCGCGGATCCCGATGCGCCGGGCCCGCGGGTCAGCCCTGCTGCGAGTCGCGCCAGGAGTGCTCGGGGGCGTAGCCGAGGACCTCGCGGGCGTGGTCGATCGAGAGCAGGGTGCCGGTTGTCCCGAGGTCGCCGCGCAGCTCGACGCCGGGGAACACCTCGGCCACCAGCTCGGCGTTGGGGCGCGTCATCACGGTGTCGGCCGCGGCGATGATGAAGCGGTCGAACCCGGTCGTCTCGGCGAGCAGCGCCTTCTCGACCGCCTGCGCTCCGTCGCGTCCGTCGATGTAGCCCCAGAGGTTCC
Source organism: Rathayibacter sp. AY1E6 (assembly GCF_002931115.1). NCBI lineage: Bacteria > Bacillati > Actinomycetota > Actinomycetes > Micrococcales > Microbacteriaceae > Rathayibacter > Rathayibacter sp. AY1E6. Next base: position 2,840 of record NZ_PSVK01000042.1, read on the forward strand.
ACTTGCGCAGCAGCGCGTCGGAGTCGAACGACGGGAACTCGGCGTAGTCGGCCTCGTCCATGACGTTCGAGAAGCGCAGGCCCGTGATCTTCAGGTCCGGGTGCCAGCGGCACAGCTCGATCGCCATCTGCTCCTCGAGGTGCTTGGTGAGCGAGTAGACCGACTCCGGGCGCGCCGGGTACTGCTCGTCGACCGGGATGTAGGGCGGCGGGACGTCGAAGGGCAGGCCCAGCACGGTCTCGCTGGAGGCGTAGACGACGTTGCGGATGCCGGCACGGATCGCTCCGTGGAAGGCGTTGAACGTCGCGATCATGTTGTTGTGGAACGTGGCGACGTCGGGCACGAGGCCCGGCGCGGGTATCGCGGCGAGGTGCACGAGCGCGTCGATGCCCTCGTACTGGTCGTTCACCGACTGCAGCGCGTCCACGACCTGGCCGTAGTCGGCGATGTCGATGCGGACGAAGCCCGCGCCGCGGTCCCCCGCGCGGTCCAGGTTGAAGACCTCGTGCCCGGAAGCGCGGAGGCGGGTGACGACGTGGCGGCCGAGCTTGCCGGATCCACCGGTGACTGCGATTCTCATGCTCGAACGCTAACGGGCCTGAGCGACGAGGGACGAGGGTTGCGGATCAGCTCCGGGCATGGAGCGAGATCACGCCGCCGACCTCGGGCGTCGTCTCGTCGGCGACGAGCTCCGTCCAGCGGCGGAGCACGGCGGCGCCGGCCGCGTCGTTCACGGCTCCGTCGACGACGAGGACCGGGTAGGGCTTCTCGGGCACGCCCTCTGCGGGCCGCACGTCGACGTGGGCGACGTCGTAGGCGTGCTCGAACAGCCAGTCGGCCATCGCGTAGTCGCTCCGGGAGTCGCCGACCGTGCGCCAGCGCTGCGGGATCGCGCCGGTCGCTCCGAGCAGCTCCACGGCGCGCTGGGCGCCGAGGTCCTTGCCGAGCCGGTTCGACTCGATGTCGGTCGAGATGACGGTCGGGTCGATGCGGAAGTCGACCGTCCCCTCCTCGTTCGGGTACCGGATGCCGCGGCGCTCGACTCCGAGGCCCGCGGCGGTCATGATCTGCAGGGCGTCGGCGTCGAACACGAGCTGGCGCTCGAGGTAGTCCTCGCTCGGCAGGTCGACCAGCTGCTCGGCCGAGACCATGGCGCGCTTGGTCTCGTCGAAGAAGACCAGGTCGTCGTAGTCGGAGCGGATCATCCGCTCGAGGTCGCGGGCCACCGGCTCGGGGATCGCGAGCGACTCGTCGACGATCGGCTCCGAGGTGCCGCGGTAGTCGACGGTGAACCAGACGGCGCCCTTCTCGCAGACGCAGACGATGCGGGCCTCGGCCGAGACGCCGCGCTCGAGGAGCGCGGGCAGGACCCGCTCGCGCAGGAACGCGTCGGAGCGGCCCGTGTTGAACACGATCGGGATGCCGGCGTTGGCCAGGGTGACGAGGTCGTCGGCGATCTCGGGGATCGAGATCGTGCGCGTGACGGGGCTCGCGATGGGCCCGTCGACGTCGAGGAGCAGGCCGAGCGGAGGGGGTGTGGAGGTCATCGTGTCCCATTCTGCCGTGCCGGGGCCGCTCGACGCCTCCGTGACCGCCTCCGCGCGGGCGGAGCGGTTCAGGAGGCGGGGACGACGAGGGTGCGCTGGGCGGTGGTGCCGTCGGGAGCGAGGACGGCGAGGGTGATCAGGGTCTCGGAGTCGCGGCAGTCGGCGGTGACGGCGGTGTAGCCGGACGCCGCGAGGTCGACGGGCTCGCCCGCGCTCGCGTCGGTGGTACCGACGGCCAGGCGGGCGGTGGCACCTCCGCTCGTCTCCCACGACAGGGCGAGCGGGACGGAGGCGGTGCGGTCGCCCTCGCAGTCGACGGAGGCGGGGGTGGAGGCGAAGGAGACGATCGCGGGAGGAGCATCGGATCCGGTGCCCGGCTCGGTGTCTGACGGTGCGGCGGAGGCCGTCGATGCGGGGGCGGCGGCGCCGTCGGCCGCCTCCGCGGAGCCGGGAGCGGCGGACGTCGCCGGAACGGTCCCGGACGGCGCCGAGGACGGGCGCGCGGACGCCGTGGCTGCGCCGGGAGCTTGCCCGCCGGCGGGCCGGACGAGCAGCACGATCGCGAGGACGACGGCGACGAGTCCGAGGGCGGCGAGGACGATCCCGGTGGTGCGGGCGGAGCGGGACGGCATCGGTCCTCCTGGGACGGGA
>NZ_PSVK01000043.1:0-4806 GCF_002931115.1 Rathayibacter sp. AY1E6
GCCGACGCCGCCCCCGTCCTGCCCGCCGCAGCCCTCGTCTTCCCCCTGCTCGTCGGCGTCGCGCTGCTCGCCTCGGGCGCGACCGCCCTGCTCCGCACCATCGGTCCTCGTGGCGTCCGGAGGCGCCTCGAGGAGTCCCGCGCCCTCGCCGCGGCCCTCGGCGGAGGCCCGGGTGCGCGCGGATGCAGCGCTCCCGGTGTCCTCCCGGCCTGCCTGCGGGTCGTCGTCGGCGCCCTCCTCCTCCTGGCCGCCGGCCCGGCCTACACCGCGGCCGCCCTCGTCGCCGCAGCCCTCTGCGCACTCGCCCTCGCGCACGCCGTCCGCCGCTTCGCCCAGGACTCGGAGGGCGACCCGCCCACCCCGGCCGCGGTCGCCGCCACGGCCGCGATGCTCGCCTTCGCCACCGTCGCCGCGGCCCAGGGGATCCTCGGATTCACGGGCGTCCTGGCGCACCTCCGGGAGTTCGACCAGCAGGACCTGAGCTGGGCGGCCGCCCTCGTCGGAGTGGTCGCCGCGTGCGGCCTCCTGCAGCTGGCGGGACGCGCAGCGGAACCGGTGGCCGCACCGGCGGCGGGCGTCAGGCGGCGCGGCTGATGCTCGGAGCTCCGACGCTCGATGCGCCTCCGCACCTCGTCCTCGACGGCAGCGCGGTGCGGCTCGCGCCCGCGTGCGGCTCCGTCGCCGTGATCACCTTCTGGATGCAGTTCCACAACTCCGGCACCTCCGCCCTGCACGACCTCGCCCTGTTCTGCGGCTCCTTCACCGACGGCTCGGGCGCCGAGCTCGACTACGACGAGGCCCCGGTCACCGTCGTCGGCCGGCCCGAGCGGGTCGCCCCGGGAGCGGGGTTCGTGGCCGTCGCGCACTACACGATCGCGCCGCTGCGGGCGCCCCGGACGCTCCGCCACTCCATCGTGCTGCGGGGCCGCACGAGCGACGACCGGCCCTTCACCGACGTCGCCGCGCTCGAGGTCCACGTCGATCCGAGGCGCACCCCGGAGGTCCGGTTCCGTCCCCCGATGGCGGGATCCGACACCTTGCGGTGGAGGTGAGCGACGATGCGATCGCATGACGACTTCTCACCACCGGGCCGGATCGGCCAGGGTAGAGGGATCGCGTCGTACGGAGGACGCGCCAGAGGAAAGGACTCCGCCGTGAGGGGAATCGCAGAAGGCAGCCGACCGATCGTCGATCGCGGGGTGTCCCGCCGGGACACGGCGGCGGCCGCGTGGCTGGCGCAGAGCGGCGTCGACGTCCGCGCGAACGGCGCGTTCCGCATCATGGCCGACACCCTCTGCAGCGACGGCGTCGACGTGCTCCGGATCTGGCACTCGCCGGCCCGCCTGCACCGCACCTCCGCCGCCGGCCCGGGCGTCCGCCTGATCATCCCGCTCGAGGGCGCGCTCGTGATCCAGCCGGACGATCCGGCGGCGCTCGAGGTCCGCGTCGCGCCGGGCGACATCGCCTTCCTCCACTGCGACTCCCCGTTCACGATCGTGACCGACACCCCGAGCGCCCGCACCGAGATCGCCCTCGACCGCCCGCTGCTGGGTCTGGTCGACTCGGCCGACCGTGGCGCCGTCGTCACCGAGGCCGACGCGGCCAGCCGCGGCATCCTGCTCTCGACCGTCAACGCGACCTTCGGCTCCACCCTCGACGCCGACTCCCCCGCCTTCCCCCTGGTGCGGGCCGCCGTCGAGCAGCTGGCGGGCGCTGTGCTGGCGACCTCGCTGCCGCGCGAGAGCAGCGAGGACGTCTACACGCGCGCCCTCGCCCTGATCGCCGCGATGTCCACCGACCCCCGCCTCTCGGTCCAGGAGATCTGCGAGCGCCTCGGCGTCCCGAAGCGGACGCTGCAGCGCACCTTCGCGCGGAACGGCACCACCGTGTTCGACGAGATCCGCCGCGCACGCCTCACGACCGCGCGCGCCCTCCTCGGCGGGAGCGACTCCCCGCCCTCGCCCGAGCACGTGCTGAGCAGCTACGTCCGCTCGCAGCGCCTGCGCCGCGACCTGCTCCACCTCGAGACGGTGCCCGCCTCGAAGCTGGGCTGACGCCGGGGGCGAAGCTCTCTCCGCGTCGACAGCCCCGTGGGCGAGGGAGGTCACCGCGCGGGAGCACGCCTCCGGTCCGGACGCTCCAGCTCGGTCGCACCGTCTCCGCAGCCGCCCCGCGCTCAGCCCGGGTACGGCACCGACGCCGCCGGCCACCCCGAGGCCGCGAGCTCCGCGCGCAGACGGTGGTGGTGCTGCACCGCGCCGAGGGAGTCGGTGCGGAAGGCGATGGCGAGGGCCGCGTCGGCCCAGTAGGCGTCCCAGCCGGAGTAGCGCTCGAAGACGCGGTCGCCGACCGCGGCCAGCAGCTCCCAGGCCCGCGCCGCCGGGAGGTAGCCGGCGACGTAGGCGTAGCGGATCGCGCCGATCGTGCGCTCGGCGTCGCCCGCGAGCAGGAGCAGCGGCGGACGCCCGTCGACCGCCTGGGCGAGCTCGAGGAGGTGGAACTCGCTGCCGCCGGTGAGCGCGGCGACCCGGGAGCGCATCCGCTCGGCGTCGGCGGAGGCCGAGACCTCGGCGAAGCGGGTCGAGAGCGGCCCGCGGGTGAGCACGTCGGCGACCAGCAGCTCGACGTCGTCGGCCGAGGCGATGCGGAAGTCGCGGTCGAGCGCGACCCGGTGCTCGACGAGCGGATGCAGCGGCAGCTGCTGCCAGGGCGCCCCCTTCGCTCCGTCGGCGTAGCGGCGCCGCAGCTCCTCCGGGACCTCGGCCCACGAGGGCTGGAACGCGAGGGAGGAGTTCCAGCCGGCGAACGAGAAGTCGCTGACCGCGTCGAGCGCGAGCAGCTGCTGCTGGCGGAGGGACGGGGTCGGCGAGTCGGCCGCGCCGAGGTAGGCGAGCTGCTCGCGGCGCGGCGCGCGCGCATCCCACTGCTGGAAGCCGACCGTGGCGGCGAGCAGCCCGAAGGCCAGAGCGAACGCGAACGCCGTGAACGCGACGACGCTCTCGCCGCCGCCGAGCGCGAGCCCCCATGCGAAGCCGACCAGGCCCACCGGAGCCGCGAAGGCCGTCACCAGGAGGGCGCGGCGTCCGGCGCCCTGCCCGCGCCGGTGCGCATCGGCCGCCCGCGCGTAGCGCAGCCGGGGTCGGACGGGGAACTCGACGTCTCCGGGATGGTTCTGCAGCGGCACGGTCGCAGCCTAGGGGCGCGGGTCCCGTCGATGTGTGCTTGCCTGGTCGCATGACTCTCGCCGAAGCACTCCTCGAGCGGGCCGACCTGCAGAAGCGGATCGAGGCCCTCCAGTCGCGGATCGTCGCGAACGCCTCCTACCAGGAGGGAGAGGAGCCGACCGAGGACCCGGCCGAGCTGCTCGCCGACTGCACGCGCGCACTGGGCGAGCTCGAGCGGCTGGTCACGGCGATCAACCTCACCAACGCGACGGCGACCACTCCCACCGGAGAGGTGCTGACCGCGGCGCTCGCCCGGCGCGAGGCCCTGCGCGCCCGGCACAGCCTCCTGACCCGCGCGGCCGACGCGGCCGCCGGCGAGCGCGGCTACCGCCAGCTCCGGAGCGAGCTGCGCCGCCTGCCCGCGCTGCCGGTGCGGGAGCTGCGCGAGCAGGCGGACGCCGTGGCGCGCGAGCTGCGCGGGCTCGACGCCGACGTCCAGAGGACGAACTGGGGGGTCGAGCTGCAGAGCTGACACGAGACGCGGTGAGTCGGTAGGCGCACCGGAGCGAGCACGCACCGTCGGGCCGGCGGTTCATCCGGCCCTCTGTCACGCGGTGGGCAGCGTCCCGGCTCCGGCCGTCACTCACAGCCCAGCACCGAGGACCGGTGACCGCGCAGACAGGACACCTCATCACCATGTGCTGGCCGGTGCGCCGAGGGCGGGTTCGGGGACCTCACCGCGTCTCGGGCGCACGCGGACGCATACCGGGTCGGGGCGGGATCTTCTCGAACGGGCACGTGGACGCACGCCGCGCTCGGGGCAGCGGCTCCTCGAACGGGCACGTGGACGCCTGCCGGGTCCGGGCCGGTGTCCGGCCGGCCGCGCCCGCCCTCCCCGCCGCTCAGTACTCGATGCGCCCGCGCCGGTCGTGGAACTCGCCCGTCGGCCCGTCGGAGCCGAGCAGGGCGAGCGCGACGGTCGCGTCCGTGCCCTCGGTGACGGTCTGGTGCCCGCCGTGTCCGTTGAAGTCGGTCGCGGTGTAGCCGGGGTCGCTCGCGTTGATCCGCATCGCCGGCAGGTTCTTCGCGTACTGCACGGTGAGCGCGACGACCGCCGCCTTCGATGCCGCGTAGGGGATCGCGGTGACGGGGAACTCGTCGTGGCCCTCGGTGCTCAGCCAGCGCGGCCAGCCGACTCCGGACGCCACGTTCACGACGACCGGGGCCGCGGAGGCCCGCAGCAGCGGGAGCGCGGCCTGTGTGACGCGGACGATGCCGACGACGTTCGTCTCGAGGACGCCCGCCATCGCCTCCGGGGTGAGGTCGTCGACGCCGAACGAGGTGCCCAGCACTCCGGCGTTGTTGACGAGCACGTCGAGCCCGGGCAGGGAGGCGATCGCGGAGTCGACGCTCGCCTGATCGGTGACGTCGAGGCGGACGGGGTGGGCGCCGAGCGCGCGGGCGGCGTCGCCGTCGGCGGTGTCGCGCATGCCGGCGTAGACGGTGTGGCCCGCCTCGAGGAGTCGGCGGGCGGTCTCGAGGCCGAGGGAGCGGTTCGCTCCGGTGATGAGTGTCGTGGTCATGGGCCCATCCTGCGCGGGTCGTCGGGCCTCGACCAGGCCGAGCTCGACGGGGGGGGGGG
>NZ_PSVK01000044.1:0-3514 GCF_002931115.1 Rathayibacter sp. AY1E6
GGGCGGGCTCAGCCGCGCGGAGGCTGGCGGTCGCCGGGCGGGCGGGCGGCCTGGCCGCGGCGCTCGGCGCGGTTCGCGAACTCCCGGGCCTGCTCGCGCTCGAAGTGCTGCGCCTGCTTCTGCTGGTCGTACTCGGTGTACGCGTCCACGATGCGGCCGACCAGGCTGTGGCGCACCACGTCCTCGCTGGTCAGGCGCGAGAAGTGGATGTCGTCGATGCCGTCGAGCACGCGCGTCACGAGGCGGAGTCCGCTCGCGCCGGTCGGCAGGTCGACCTGGGTGATGTCGCCGGTGACGACCATCTTGGAGCCGAAGCCGAGGCGGGTGAGGAACATCTTCATCTGCTCGGGCGTCGTGTTCTGCGCCTCGTCGAGCACGACGAACGAGTTGTTGAGCGTGCGCCCGCGCATGTAGGCGAGCGGAGCGACCTCGATCGTGCCGGCCGCGAGCAGCTTCGGGACGATCTCGGGGTCCATCATCTCGTTCAGCGCGTCGTAGAGCGGGCGCAGGTACGGGTCGATCTTGTCGGTGAGCGAGCCGGGCAGGTAGCCCAGCCGCTCCCCCGCCTCGACCGCCGGGCGGGTCAGGATGATCCGCTCGACCTCCTTGCGCTGCAGCGACTGCACGGCCTTCGCCATCGCCAGGTAGGTCTTGCCGGTTCCGGCCGGGCCGATGCCGAAGACGATGGTGTTCTGATCGACCGCGTCGACGTACTCGCGCTGCCCGAGCGTCTTGGGCCTCACGCTCCGTCCCCGCGCCGTGAGGATGGCCTGGCCGAACGCCTCGGCCGGGCTCACCGGCCCGCCGTTCTGCAGGATGCGGGCGGACTCGCGCACGCCCTCCGGGTCGAGATCGTGCCCGCTCGCGGTCATGCGCACCAGTTCTTCCACCAGGCGCGTCGCAGCGGTGACGGGCTCGCGCTCGCCGTCGAGCGTCACCTCGTTGCCGCGCACGTGCACCCGGACATCGGGGAATCGTCCTTCGACCGCCCGGATGAGGCGGTCCTGAGGTCCGAGGAGGCGCACCATCGCGACTCCGTCGACGGCGACGACGCGCCGCGTCGTCTCGGACGCGTCCGCGCCGGGGGCGGGACGCTCGTCGGGGCTCGCGCCCGTGTTCTCAACCGGTGGCAAGGGAGCCTTCCGTCTGGTGGCCGCCCAGGACGTGGGCGTGCACGTGGAACACGGTCTGGCCCGCCTCTTCGCCGGAGTTGAAGACGAGGCGGAACTGACCGTTGCTGTGGGCGTCGGCGAGCGACTGGGCGACCTGCACCATCTCGGCGAGCAGGGCGGGATCGGCGGCGGCGAGGGCGGCGACCGTGGCGTGCTCCTGGGTCTTCGGGAAGACGAGGAGGTGGACGGGCGCCTTCGGCTCGATGTCGGTGATCGCGAGGATGCGCTCGTTCTCGAACACCACATCGGCCGGGATCTCGCCCTGGACGATGCGCGTGAAGACGGTGGGTTCGCTCATGCACTCATCTTAAACGGGGCCTGTGCGCGACGGGCGCCGCGTTCGCCCACGGCACCCTGCTCCGGAGCCCCGAGTCGGCTGTGGAGGAGCGTCACCAGCGGCCCAGGCGGGCCGAGAGGACGGCGATGGCAGCGGGACCTGCGGTCGAGGTGCGCAGGACGGAGTCGCCGAGCGCGACGGCCTCGGCGCCCGCCTCCGCGAGCAGCCGCAGCTCCTCCGGAGCGATGCCGCCCTCGGGCCCGACGACGAGCACCAGGTCGCGTCCGTCCGGGACCACCTGGGAGAGCCGCGCCTGCGCCGAGGGCTCGAGGACCAGCACGCGGGACGTCGCGGCGCGCGCGACGAGACCGCGCACCTGCTCGAGCAGCGCGACCTCGGGCACCCGGGGGCGCAGCGACTGCTTGCTCGCCTCGCGCACGATGGCGCGCCAGCGCTCGCGCCCCTTCTCCTCCTTCGGGCCCGACCACCGCGAGATCGACCGCGCGGCCTGCCACGGGACGACCTCGTCCACCCCGAGCTCGGTCGCCGCCTGCACGGCGAGCTCGTCGCGGTCGCCCTTCGCGAGGGCCTGGACGAGGACAAGGCGCGGGGACGGAACCGGGGACTCCTGCACCGACTCCACGACGAGCACCACTCGCGCCGGCTCCGCGCTCTCGACGACCGCGGTCGCGACGAGTCCGCGCCCGTCGCCGACCCGGACGCTCTCGCCCGCGCGGATCCGGCTGACGGTCGAGGCGTGCCGTGCCTCCGCGCCGGTGAGCGCGAGCCGGCCCCCGACGACGAAGCCCTCGGAGTTCAGCGACTCGTCGATGTAGTGGTGCGCCACGGGCTCAGCCCAGGAAGCGGTCGCGGAGCTTCGAGAAGAGGCCCTGCTGGAAGTGGGTCAGCGCGGGCTTCTGCGGCTTGTAGTGCTTCGCGAGCTCCTGGACCAGCTCCCGCTCGCGGTGGCCCAGCTTCGTCGGGGTGACGACCTGGATGCCGATGCGGAGGTCGCCGCGTCCGCTGCCCCGCAGGCGCGTGACTCCGCGTCCCTTGATCGTGACGATCTCGGTGCTCTGCGTGCCCGGCTTGATCTCGATCTCGATGTCGCCGTCGAGCGCCTTGAGCGACGCCGTGGAGCCGAGGATCGCGTCCGTCATCTGCACCTCGAGGGTGCAGAGCAGGTCGTCGCCGTTGCGGCTGAAGACGTCGTGGTGCTTGACCTTGATCTCGAGGTACAGGTCGCCGTTGGGGCCGCCGGCCGGGCCGACCTCGCCGCTGCCGGGCATCTGCAGGCGCAGGCCCGTGTCGACTCCCGCGGGGACGTCGACGGGGATGGTGCGGCGGGCGCGGACGCGTCCCTGGCCCTGGCAGGTGGAGCAGGGGGTCGCGATGACGGTGCCGTAGCCGCGGCAGGTGCCGCAGGGGCTCGCCGTCATCACGTTGCCCAGGAGCGAGCGGACCGTGCGCTGGATCTGGCCGGAGCCGTGGCAGATGTCGCAGGTCACCGGCGAGGTGCCGGGCTGGCAGCACGAGCCCTGGCACGTCTCGCAGAGCACCGCCGTGTCGACCTCGAGGTCGCGGTGGGTGCCGAAGATGACCTCGTCGAGCGAGACCTCCACGCGCAGCAGGGCGTCCTGGCCGCGCTCGCGGCGGGAGCGCGGCCCGCGGGACGAGCCCTGCGCGCCCTGCCCGAAGAATGTCTCGAAGATGTCGCCGAACCCGCCGAAGCCCTGGCCGCCGCCGCCGAAGCCCTCCTGGGGCCCGCGGTCGTACTGCGCCCGCTGCTGGGCGTCGCTCAGGACGTCGTAGGCGTGCGTGACGAGCTTGAAGCGCTCGGAGGCGTCCGCGCTCGGGTTGACGTCGGGGTGCAGCTCGCGGGCGAGTCGGCGGTACGCCTTCTTGATCTCGTCGGCGGAGGCGTCGCGGTCGACGCCCAGCACTTCGTAGTGATCGGCCACAGGTGGCTTCGTCCTTCGTTCGTGGGTCGGTGGGCCGGGCACGGCGCACCGACCCACGAACGAAGGACGAAGCCACCTGTGGCCGATCACTACGAAGTGCTGGG
>NZ_PSVK01000045.1:0-2341 GCF_002931115.1 Rathayibacter sp. AY1E6
TGCCCCGCCCCGCCTTCCCCGCCCCGCCCAGCGCCGAGCTGCACATCCACCTCGAGGGCACGATCGAGCCCGAGCACATCGTCGAGATGGCGCGCCGCAACGGGGTCGCCCTGCCCACCGAGGACCTCGACGCCCTCCGCGCCCGGTACTCCTTCACCGACCTCGCGTCGTTCCTGGAGCTGCACTACTCGAACCTCACCGTGCTGAAGACGGAGCGGGACTTCTTCGAGCTCGCGACCGGCTACCTCGACCGGGCGCAGAAGGCGAACGTCCGCCGCGCCGAGATCTTCTTCGACCCGCAGACGCACCTCGGCAACGGCGTCGCGCTCGACACCGTGATGAGCGGGATCACCCGTGCGCTCGGCCGGAGCGAGGAGACCCACGGGATCTCGACGGACCTGATCATGTGCTTCCTCCGCGACCTGGGCGCCGACGCGGCCGACGAGATGCTGACGGCGATCCTCCCCTGGCGCGAGCACATCGTCGGCGTCGGGCTCGACTCGAACGAGGTGGGCTTCGGCCCGGAGCTGTTCGTCGACGTCTACGCGCGCGCCGCGGCGGACGGACTGCGCCTGGTCGCGCACGCCGGCGAGGAGGCCGGGCCCGAGACGGTCGCGGCCACCGTCGAGCTGCTGAAGGTCGAGCGGATCGACCACGGGATCCGCGCGATGGAGGACCCGGAGGTCGTCGCGATGCTCCGCGAGCGCCGCATCCCGGTGACGGTGTGCCCGCTGTCGAACGTCGCCCTGCGCGCGGTGGACACGATGGCCGACCACCCGCTGCCCGCGATGCTCCGCGAGGGACTCGTCGTGACGGTCTCGAGCGACGATCCGCCCTACTTCGGCGGCTACGTGGATGAGAACTACCGCGCCCTGGTCGAGGAGCTGGGGATGGACGACGCGCAGCTCGAGCAGCTGGCGCTCAACTCCTTCGACGCGGCGTTCATCACGGAGGAGGACCGCGAGCGCTGGCAGGCGGAGGTGCGCGAGCACTTCGCGCGGTGAGCGCGTCACTGCCCAGAGAACGATCGTTCCCACCCTCCCCGCGCGCTGAGCCCTCGTTCCACGGTCGCACGCCTCCGCGCCCGCCCTACGCTGGCCGGATGACCCGATCCGACGGCACACGATGAGCTGGGCGCTCCTCACCGGCGCGATCCTCACCGAGGTGACGGCGTCGCTCGCCCTCCAGGCCGCCATCGAGTCGCCGGGCTGGTACGCCCTCGTGGTGGCGGGCTACCTGGCGGCGTTCGTCCTCCTCAGCCGGGTGCTCAAGGCCGGCATGCCGATCGGAGTCGCGTACGGCGTATGGGGCGCGTGCGGCGTCGCGCTGACGGCGGTCCTCGCGGCCGTGCTCTTCGGTCAGCCGCTGACGGGCGTGATGACGATCGGGCTGGTGCTGATCATCGCGGGCGTGCTGATGGTCGAGATCGGCTCGCAGCGAGCGCAGGCCGCGCGCCGGGCGGTGCGCTGATGGCCTGGCTGCTGCTCTCGGGCGCGATCCTCACCGAGGTCGCCGCGACGATGAGCCTCAAGCCCGCGACGGACGGCCGGAAGCGCTGGTACGTCGTGGTCGGAGTCGGCTACGTCGTCGCGTTCACGCTGCTGGCCGGGGCGCTCGCGCAGGGCATGCCGATCGGGGTGGCCTACGGGATCTGGGCGGCGGTCGGAGTCGCGCTGACCGCGGTGCTCGGGCGCTGGCTGTTCCAGGACCCCCTGACCTGGACGATGCTCGGCGGGATCGGCCTGATCATCGCCGGCGTGCTGCTGGTGGAGCTCGGGCGCTGACCGGCCGAGTGTCGTCGCGGCGGGGCGCCCCCCGATCAGCGGCCGTCGCGGCGGGGCGCGTCCCGCTGAGCGGCCGCCGCGGCGGGAGCGCACCTCCTCAGCGGTCGTCGCGGCGGAAGCGCTTCGGAGTCACCGGTTGTCGCGGCGGTACCGCGCCTCGCGGCCGGCGATGTGGAGGCCGAGCCCGGTGACCGCGACCGCGAAGGCGACCAGCACGCCGATGAACGCGATCTCGTCGCCTGCTCCGACCGCCACGGCCGCGACGGCGAGCCCGATCAGCGCGAGGGCGAGCACCACGGCGCCGACGGTCTCGAGAGGGCTCCATGCGGTCATGACTCCAGCGTGCGCTCGGAGCGGCGCGCGGGCAAGGGGCGGCAGGCGAACAGGACACGACGTCCCGCCGACCGCGGAGGTCCGCGCGGGTCCCAGCACACGACCCGTCCGCCCGGACGTCGGCCGACCGGGTGCTGCGGATCGCGGAGCTCGTCCGAGGCGGTCCGCGGTGCGAGCCCGCTCCGCCCGTCCCCGCCGGAACGCCCCCGCCCGTTCGCCCCGCC
>NZ_PSVK01000005.1:0-164343 GCF_002931115.1 Rathayibacter sp. AY1E6
ACGTGACCGTCCAGGACGTCCACATCCCCGAGGACGACACCCAGGAGTCCGACCCGCGCGTCGTCTGACCCGTTCCCCCGCACCGACGCCCCGGTGCCGTTCGGCCCGGGGCGTCGGTGCGGGGGAACGGGTCAGACGACGCGCGGGTCGGACTCCTGGGTGTCGTCCTCGGGGATGTGGACGTCCTGGACGGTCACGTTGATCTCGGCGACCTCCATGCCGGCGATGTGCTGGATGGCGTCGGCGACGGCGGAGCGCACGTCCTCGGCGACCTTCTGCAGCGGCGCGGGGTACTCGGCGACGATGGTGATGTCGGCGGCGACCTGGCGCTCGCCGACCTCGACCTTGACGCCCTGGCCGCGGTCGTCGTTGCCGATCGCACTGCGGATGGCGCCGATCGCTCGGGCCGCTCCTCCGCCGAGGGCGTGGACGCCCGGGACCTCGCGCGCGGCGATGCCGGCGACCTTGGCGATGACGCCGTCCTCGATCACGGTGCGTCCGGATCCGGTGCTGGTCTGACGGGTGGTGGTCGCGGTGGTCTCGGCCATGGTCTCCTCTTTCGCTCGGGGCCCGATCGCTCGATCAGGCGGGGTATGCAGGTAGGACGCTCCGTCGACGCCGAACGTCACGGTCGGATCCGGCCCGCCCAGGCAACTGCCAGAGAGGAGGGCCGGGCCGGGCCGGTCCTCTCAGGAACGCGGTCGACGCCCGTCGATTCGCCCTCGGCCCGGTGCTGTGGTGGCATGGAGCCGTGACCGACGCGACCGCCCCGCAGGCGCCCCTCCCCGATCGGACGGCCGAGCGCACGCGCCCGCGCGCCCTGCTCGTCCTGGCCCTGATCGGCGCGGTCGGCGGGACCCTGTCGGGCGCGTTCGGCGTCGGCGGCGGGATCGTGATGGTGCCGATGCTGATCGCGTGGGCCGGGATGGACCAGCGCCGCGCCTCCGCCACCTCGCTGCTCGCGATCGCTCCGACCTCGGTCGCCGGAGCGTTCGGCTACGCCCTCGCCGGCCAGGTCGCCTGGGTCCCGGCGGCGGTGATCGCGGCTGCGGCGATGCTCGGGGCGGTGGCCGGATCCTGGCTGCTCGCGCGGCTGCCTCTGGGGGTGCTGCGCTGGATGTTCGTGGCGCTGCTCGTGGCCGCGGCGGTGCGGATGGCCGTGTTCGGCTCGAACGACACCGGCGACGTCGCCGAGGGCTGGGGCGTGTGGCCCGGATTCGCGGGGCTCGGCATCGGGATGGGCGTCGCCTCCGGCCTCTTCGGCATCGGCGGCGGAGCGATCGCCGTGCCGGTCCTGGTCGGCGCCTTCGGGCTCGCGGACCTCCTGGCCAAGGGCACCTCGCTCGCCGCGATGATCCCCACGGCGGTCACCGGCTCGATCGCGAACGCCCGGCGCGGCCTGCTCGACGTGCGCGCGGGCCTCGTGGTCGGGCTCACCGCCACGGCGTTCTCCTTCGCCGGAGTGGCGCTCTCCTTCCTCCTGCCGGCGCGCGTGTCCGGGATCCTCTTCGCGGTCCTCCTCCTGCTCGCGGCGGTGCAGCTCGCCCTTCGCGGGCGGCGCCGCTGAGCCCTGCACGACGCGGACCCCCGCCGTCAACGCCCTGTCCGATCCGTCGCAGACGCTCGTAGCGTCGTCGCGATCGGGCGCGGGCCCGGAGGGGCGGGAGCACGATGGAGCAGCAGCAGCAGCGGGATCAGCAGCACCGGCAGCAGCGGCGAGGGGGCGGCGCGAGCCTGCACCGGGACGTCGCACCCGGGGTGCACCGGCTCGAGCACGCCTGGACGAACCTCTACCTGATCGAGGAGGCGGGCCGGCTGACCGTCGTCGACGCCGGACTCCCGAGGACGTGGCCGCACCTGGTCCGCGCGCTGGAGGTGCTCGGCCGCTCGCTCGGCGACATCGACGCCCTCGTGCTGACCCACGCGCACTTCGACCACCTCGGCGTCGCCCGCAGCCTCGTCCGGCGGGGCGTCCCCGTGCACCTGCACGCGGCCGACCAGCCGCTCGCCGCGCAGCCCTACTCCTACCGCCGCCAGCGCACGCCGTTCGTGTACCCGCTGCTGCACCCCTCCGCGATCCCGGTGCTCGGAGCGATGGCCCGTGCGGGCGCGCTCGCGGTGCCGCCCGTGCACGGGACCCTGCCGCTGACCGCCGGAGCGGTGCTCGACGTGCCCGGATCGCCCCGCGTGCTCGCGACTCCGGGGCACACCGACGGGCACGTCTCGCTGCACCTGCCCGAGCGCGACGCGGTGATCGGCGGAGACGCGCTGGTCACGCTCGACCCCTACTCCGCGCGCACCGGCCCGCACCTGGTCGCGCGCGCCGCCACCGCCGACACGGCGCAGTCCCTCGACTCGCTGCGGGTCCTCGCCGGGACCGGGGCGCGGACACTCCTGCCCGGCCACGGCGCGCCCTGGCGCCTGGGCGTCGCGGCGGCGGCCGAGCTCGCGGCGCGGACGCCGATCGCCTAGGGCAGGCTCCGCAGGCCGCTCGGACGCCGGTGGCCTGCCTCCCCGGCCGACCCGGTCCCGCAGCCGTGACACCATCGGAGGTGATGTCGATCCCCGGTCCCGCATGAGCGCGGTCAGCTACCAGGCCGCGTCGATCCCCCTCCGCCTGGCCAGCGCCGGCATGGTCGTCGCCCTCCCCGTCCTCGCCGTCGAGCGTCTCGGCGACGTCGCGCTCGGCGGCGCCCTGACCGGAGCGGCGCTCTTCCCCGCCGTGATCGCCGCGCCGCTGGTCGGCACGGTGCTCGACCGGGTCCGCCGCCCCCGCCGGCTCCTGGTCGGCGCCGCGCTCACGACCGCCGTCGCCTTCGCGGTCGCCGCCTTCCTCGGCGAGGTGCCGACGCCGCTCATCGTGGTGCTGCTGCTCCTCGCGGGGCTCGCGACGCCCGTCTACATGGGCGGCATGTCGAGCTTCGTCACGAGCGCCATCCCGGAGCCGCGCCGCGCCTACGCGCAGGACTCGCTCTCGTACACGGTCGCCTCGATCAGCGGGCCGGCGATCGTGGGCCTCGCGGTCGGAGTCGGGGGAGCGCGGACCGCGATGCTCGCCATGGCGGTCCTCGCCCTCATCGGCGTCGTCGGATCGCTCGGCCTGGCGATGGAGGCGCGTCCGGCGCCGACCGTCGGCGTGCTGCGGACGATCGTCGCGGGCGTCACCCACCTCGTAAGGCACCGTCCGATCGCGGTGGTCACCTCGGCGGGCACCCTCAGCCAGGTCGCGGGCGGAGCGGCGGGAGTCGCGGCGATCAGCCTCTCGGTGGAGCGGCTGGGCAGCACCGACGCCGCCGCGTGGATCCTGACCGCCTTCGCCGTGGGCGGCCTGCTCGGCGCCCTCGCCGTGGCGGCCCGCCGCTGGACCCGCCGTCCGCCGGCGTGGACCATGGGCGCCGCCTACATCGCGACCGGCGCCGTCCTCCTGGTCGCCGTCCCCGACCTGGGCGTCGTCGTGGCGATCGCCGCCTTCGCGGTCGCGGGCGTCTTCACGGCACCCTCGAACGCGGCGATGCTGCTGCTGCGCGACCAGGAGAGCCCGGCCGCCGTCCGCTCGCAGGTGTTCACGATCGGCGCGGGGCTGCGCTCCGCCGCCGCGGCCGTCGGCGCCGTGCTGGCGGGAGCGGCGTCCGGCCTCGGAGCCTCCTGGCTCGTCGCGGGGATCGCCGTGGTCTGGATCGGCTCCGGCCTGCTGCTGCGCCTGTTCCCCGCGCGCGACCGCGACTGACCCCGGCCGCGCGCGGAGCGCTCGGCGGGACCGGCACCGCCGCGCGCGGAGATCGCGATCAGGCCGCGACGCCCGCCAGCGTGCCCGTGCTCGGCCCGTTCGGGTCGGTGATCATGCAGTTGATCGTCCGGTCGCCCGTGCCCCAGCTCTCGGCGGTCGGGTAGTAGTAGCTGAAGTCGTACGCCGAGTCCTGGTAGCCGATCCCGGTGAACGACTCGAACGCCGTGACGCAGTCGGTCTCGGCCTGCTCCGTCGCGACCGACTCGCCCGGGTACTCGTCGGCGTCGGCCATCGTCAGGTTCTGGAACACCTCGTAGACGTGCGGGTCGGTGCAGGGCACGGTCGGCACGTCGGTGACCTCGGTCGCCTCCTCGCTGAGCTCGCCGTTCAGGCAGTCGCCCACGCGCAGCTGGAAGACGTCGGTCGTCCCGCCCTCGGTGATCTCCCCGGTCTCGTCGTCGCGGGTCTCGCCTCCCATCAAGCCGTTCAGGCCCGAGCAGCCGGTCAGGCCGAGGGCGAGGGCCGCGCCGGCGGCCAGGACGAGGGCGGTTCTGCGGCGGTTCATGGCGACTCCCGGGATCTGCGGCAAGAAGGTGTTCCTGTGACGGCTCCCAGGCTAGGGGTGCAGGGCATCCGTCCCGAGGGGGATGCACCCGATCCGGATCTCCACTTTCCGGAGTAGCGGACGCTCAGCCCCGTCCGGTCGAATGGGGTCATGGCTCAGAAGACGGTCGCAGACCAGCTCATCGCTCAGCTCATCGACGCCGGCGTCTCCCGCATCTACGGGATCGTCGGCGACTCGCTGAATCCGATCGTCGACGCGGTGCGCCGCAGCGGCGGCTCCGAGAAGGGAGGCATCGACTGGATCCACGTGCGCAACGAGGAGGCGGCCGCCTTCGCCGCCGGCGCGGAGGCGCAGCTCACCGGGCGCCTCGCCGTCTGCGCCGGCAGCTGCGGCCCCGGCAACCTGCACCTGATCAACGGCCTCTACGACGCGCACCGCTCCTCCGCCCCGGTGCTCGCCATCGCGAGCCACATCCCGAGCAACGAGATCGGCTCGTCCTACTTCCAGGAGACGCACCCGGACAGGCTCTTCGTCGAGTGCTCGAACTACCGCGAGCTGATCTCGACCGCCGCCCAGGCTCCGCGGGTCGTCAACGCCGCGATGCGCAGCGCGGTGGCGCTCCGCGGAGTCGCCGTGGTCACCCTCCCCGGCGACATCGCCGAGCTGGAAGCGGTGGACGGCTTCCCCGCGTTCGTGCTGCCGTCGACGCCCGTCCTGGTCCCCGCCGACGCCGACGTCCGCGCCCTCGCGGCCGCGATCGACCAGGCGCGGACCGTCGCGATCTTCGCGGGCGCCGGAGTGCAGAACGCGCACGACGAGGTCGTCGCCTTCGCCGAGCTGGTGGGCGCGCCCGTCGGGCACAGCCTGCGCGGCAAGGAGTGGATCCAGTACGACAACCCCTACGACGTCGGCATGACGGGCCTCCTCGGCTACGGAGCGGCGCACGCCGGCATGCACGACGCCGACCTGCTCCTCCTCCTCGGCACCGACTTCCCCTACGAGCAGTTCCTCCCCGACGCCTCGAAGGTCGTGATCGCTCAGGTCGACAGCGACGCCTCGAAGCTCGGGCGCCGCGTCAGCGTCGCGCACCCCGTCCACGGCGACGTGGCGGCGACCCTCACCGCGCTGACCCCGCTCGTGCAGCGGAAGGACCACCGCTTCCTCGACAAGACGCTGAAGAAGCACGAGAAGCTGGTCACCGGAGTCGTCGGGAAGTACACCGAGGTCGGCACGCGCAGCCCGATCCACCCCGAGCTCGTCGCGTCCACGCTCGACGGCCTGCTCTCCGAGGACGCGATCGTCACCGCCGACACCGGCATGGGCAACGTCTGGCAGGCCCGCTACATCACCCCCAACGGGAAGCGGCGCCTGCTCGGCTCGTACATGCACGGCTCGATGGCGAACGCGCTGCCGCAGGCGGTCGGCGCGCAGCTCTCGCACCCGGGGCGCCAGGTCGTCTCGCTGAGCGGCGACGGCGGGCTCTCGATGCTGATGGGCGAGCTGGTCACGGTCGCCGCCTACCGGCTGCCCGTGACGATCGTCGTGTTCAACAACTCCACGCTCGGGCTGGTGAAGGTCGAGATGCTGGTCGACGGCTTCCCGGACTTCGCCGTCGACGTGCCGATGGTCGACTACGCGAAGGTGGCGGAGGCGATCGGCATCCGCGGGATCCGCGTCGAGGACCCGCGCGACGTGGAGGAGGCCCTCCGCTCGGCGCTCGCCGACGGCGGCCCGGTCCTCGTCGACGTGGTGACGGATCCGCTCGCCCTCTCGCTCCCGCCCACGATCACGGGCGCGCAGGTGAAGGGCTTCGCGCTGGCGGTCTCGAAGATCGTGATGAACGGAGGAGCGGGCGAGGCCGTCGCGCTGGCCCGCACCAACATCAAGCACGCCCTCCGATGATCGACGCCCGGGCGCTCGCGAGCGGCACCTGGTTCGTCCGGGGCTCCTCGCTGCCGCTCTGGCGCTCGCGGTCGGGGGTGGCGATCACGTACGCGCCGCTCCCGACCGGCGGGATCGGCGACGTCGTCAGCTGGCGCGGCCGCACGCGCTCGCACTACGTGGTCGGGATCGACACCCCCGACCCGCACGATCCGTCCGGCTTCCGCTGGCGCGGCGTCGAGCCGCTGACCCTCCTCGCCCGCAGCCGCTGGTCGTTCGTCGCCGCCGACGACGAGGCGGGCTGGGCGCTCACCCGCTTCGCCCGGACGCCGTTCACGCCCGCCGGCGTCGACGTGTACGTCCGCGAGCCGCACCCGGCCCGCGGCGTCCTCGCGGCGGCGCTCGCCGCGTGCGCCGCCGACCCGCGCACGTCCGCGCTGCGCCCGCGCCTCTTCGAGGTCGCGCCCTGACTCCTCAGCGCGCGCCCTCCCGTGAGGCGTCACGAACGGTCGTCACCCTGCCCGGATGACGGCCGTTCGCGACCCTTCGGCGGTCGTCGATGCGGAGCCCGGTCGGCGAGTGCTCGTCGCAGGCGCTCGACGGAGCGCTCGGGGTGGGGGACGAACTCGGCGCCGACGATGCGGACGACGCGGACCCCGATCGAGGCGAGGTCGTCGTAGCGGCCGAGGTCGCGCGCGAAGCGCCGGTTGCTGGTGCGATGATCGTCGCCCTCGTACTCCCACGCGACCCGCTCCGCGGGGTACCAGCCGTCCGGCCGCCCGACGAAGACCCCGTCGGAGTCGAGCAGCGGCTCCTGCAGCACCGGCTCCGGGAGCCCCGCCCGCATGGACGCGAGCCGGAACCGCGACTCCTGCCGCGACTCCGCCCCGTCGCGCACCAGAGCGAGCGCGGCGCGGAGCCGCACCGAGCCCCGACCGCGGAAGGCCGACACGCGCTCCCGCAGGTCGGGCAGCGGCACCCAGGGCCGTTGATCCGCCGGATCGCCGACGACCGGCGTGCGCACCAGCGCGTCGCCCACCGCAACGAGGTCGTCCGGCTCGAGGAGCGCGGAGAGATGGCAGAAGAGCGAGGCCGGATCGGTGAGGGGCAGTCCGCGGCGCAGGACGCGGCGGACGTCGGGATCGGCGAGGGCGTGGCCGACGACGTTCCGGTGCCGGGGAGCGCGTCCCGGCCGGCGGACGCTGACGTGCACCGGCTCGTCCGCAGCGGCGGGCGGGAGGTCGAGCGGCCAGAGCCGCGCCGCCGTCACGTGGCTCAGGAGCGCCTCCGGACCGACCAGCGCGAGGAGCGCCTGCGCGCGCAGGCGCAGGTCGGGGTCGGGGTCGGCGGTGCGGACCCCGTGGAAGGGCCGGTGGAGGTCGGAGCTGCGGAGCCGCCCCCGGCTCAGTCCGCTCGCGCGAGCGTCAGCGACGGTGAAGGCGCGGCCGCGGAGTCCGATCGGAAGCGGCGAGGGATCGTGCATCCGGCCACTATCCCGCCTCCCGATCCTCGTGAACCGGTTCTCCACAGGTCGGATCCTGCGCCCTTCCCACTCGACCGCGTCCAGGCGTCACGAACGGCCGTCACCCTGCCCGGATGACGACCGTTCGCGACGCCTCGGCGGGCCCCTGAAGCCCGCCGGGCGCGTCACTCGCCGAGCGTGATCGCCTGCGCCTCGACGAGCTCGGGCTCGGGCTCGTGGGCGTCGGCGCGGGCCAGGGTGCGGCGTCCCAGCAGCACGATCAGCGCGGCGACGGCGACCGCCCCGGCCGCGGCGTACATCGGGAAGGCCGGCGAGATCGCGGCGGCCAGGGCGGAGGCGGCGGGCGGGGCGATCGCGCCGCCGAGGAAGCGGACGCCGGAGTAGGCGGACGAGGCGACGGAGCGGGGCAGGTCGGTCGCCTCCATCACGCACTCGGTGAGCACCGTGTTGACGACTCCGAGCAGCAGGCCGCCGACGATGATGCAGACGATCAGGCCGACGCGCGACGAGATCACGAGGCCGCCGGCGATCAGGTCGAGCGCGAGCAGCAGCAGCACCGAGCGCAGCACGACGGTGCGCGGGAGGCGCCGGGTGAGCAGCGGAGCGACGAACACGGAGGTGATCGCCACGCCCAGGCCCCAGCCGAAGAACGTGAAGCCGAGGCCCATCTCGTCCAGCCCGAGCGGGTAGGGCGTGTAGGCGAGCAGCACGAAGAAGCCGATGTTGTAGAACAGGGCGGCGCCCGCCAGCGTTCGGATGGCCGGGACCTTGAGGGCCGCGAAGGGCGCCGAGAGCGGAGTCGGAGCGGGCTTCGGGCCGTCCTCGCGCAGGAGCGTCGCGATGGCGATGAAGCCGACGGCCATCAGCACGGCGGTCCCGAAGAACGGGCCGCGCCACGAGACGCTGCCGAGGAGCCCGCCGAGCAGCGGGCCGATGGCGATGCCGATGCCCAGCGCGGCCTCGTAGAGCACGATCGCCGCGGAGGAGCCTCCGCTCGCCGCGCCGACGATGGTCGACAGTGCGGTCGAGATGAACAGCGCGTTGCCGAAGCCCCAGCCCGCGCGGAAGCCGATGACGCCCTCGACGCTGCCCGCCGTGCCGGCGAGCGCGGCGAACACCACGATCAGCACCAGGCCGATCATGAGGGTCTTCTTGGCGCCGATGCGGCTGGAGAGCCAGCTGGTGAAGAACATCACGACGCCGGTGATGACGAGGTAGCTCGTGAAGAGCAGCGAGGTCTCGGTCGGAGTCGCCTGCAGGCTCTCGGCGATGGCCGGGAGGATCGGGTCGACCAGGCCGATCCCCATGAAGGCGATCACCGCGGCGAAGGCGACGGCCCAGACGGCCAGCGGCTGCTTCAGGATCGAGCCCTGGGCGGGCGAGTGGGGGGAGGTGGTCACGGCGTGGAGCCTTTCTCGGGGGAGGAGGGGACGGGGGTGCCGGCGATGCGGGCGACGCGGGCCTCGACGAGGGTCGCGGCGCGCTCGAGGGCGAGGCGGTCGTCCTCGTCGAGGTCCTCGAACAGCGGGGCCAGGGCGGCCTCGAGGCGGAGCCTGTGCTCGGCGAGGGCGTCGAAGCCGGCGGGAGTGCCCTCGATCAGCCAGGCGCGGCCGTCGCCGGCGTCGTGGACGCGGCGGATCCAGCCGGCCTCGTCGAGCCGGGCGATGATCCCGGTCATCGTCGGCTGGGTGACGCGGGCCCGCTCGGCGAGCTCGCCGAGGCGGGAGGGGGAGGCGGTGCGCAGCTCGGCGAGCGTCGACCAGACGGCTCCGGACTGCGCGCCGAGCCCGGTCGCGCCGCTCGCCCGCCCCGCGAACCGCGTGAGGGCGGTGGCGGCGGAGGCGAGACGCACGGGGGCACTGGGATCGGGCACGAGAAACAATATAGCACGCCTATGTAGTTCGGTGGAGGGCGCTTCGAGTCCACCCTCCATCGGGCGCACTCACTGATGTTCTCCTCCGCTTCTGTGACAGGATCATCCGTATTCGCGCGTCCACTCCCGCGATCACCGACGGAAAGAGAAGTCATGTCCCCCAGCGAGCACGACGTCGTCGTGATCGGAGCCGGTGCCACCGGACTCACCGCGGCGCTCCGGCTGCAGCAGCACGGCCTCGACGTCGTCGTCGTCGAGGCGCGCGAGCGCGTGGGCGGGCGGCTCGAGACCCGCGTGGTCGACGGGCAGCTCCTCGAGCTCGGCGGCCAGTGGGTCTCGCCGGACCAGACGGCGCTCCTCGAGACCCTCGACGAGCTCGGCCTCGGCACCTACTCCCGCTACCGCGAGGGCGAGAGCGTCTACATCGGCGCCGACGGCTCCGCTCGCCGCTTCACCGGCGACATCTTCCCGGGGAGCGAGCGCACCGAGTCCGAGATCTCCCGCCTGATCGAGGTGCTCGACCGCCTCGTGGCCGAGACCGA
Source organism: Rathayibacter sp. AY1E6 (assembly GCF_002931115.1). Lineage (NCBI taxonomy): Bacteria > Bacillati > Actinomycetota > Actinomycetes > Micrococcales > Microbacteriaceae > Rathayibacter > Rathayibacter sp. AY1E6. Next base: position 10,072 of record NZ_PSVK01000005.1, read on the forward strand.
TCCGGCGGCGCCGTGGACGCATCCGCTCGCCCGCGACTACGACCGCGTCACCTTCGCCGCCTGGCTGGAGCAGCAGAGCGACGACGAGGAGGCGCGGGCCAACATCGCCCTCTTCCTCGCCGACGCCATGCTCACCAAGCCGGCGCACGCCTTCTCCCTCCTCCAGGCGCTCCTCATGGCCGCGAGCGCGGGGAGCTTCAGCAACCTGGTCGACGCCGACTTCATCCTCGACAAGCGCGTGATCGGCGGCCTCCAGCAGGTCCCGGAGCGGCTCGCCGAGCGCCTCGGCGCCGAGCGCGTCCTGCTCGGGCACCCGGTCCGCTCCGTCCGCTACGGCGACGACGGGGTCGAGGTGCGCGCCGACGGCGTCGTCCTCCGCGCCCGCCGCGCGATCGTCGCCGTGCCGCCGAACCTCGTCGGCCGCATCTCGTTCGACCCGCCGCTCCCGCGACTTCGGCAGCAGGCCCTGCAGCACCAGTCGCTCGGCCTCGTGATCAAGGTGCACGCCACGTACGCCACGCCCTTCTGGCGCGCCGACGGCCTCTCCGGCACCGCGTTCAGCCCGCACTCGCTCGTCCACGAGGCCTACGACAACTCGAACCACGGGGAGGAGCGCGGCACCCTGGTCGGCTTCGTCTCGGACGAGAAGGCCGACCGCGTGCTCGCGCTCGACGAGGCGGAGCGGAAGGCCGCGATCCTCGACTCGCTCGCCGCCTACTTCGGCCCGGCCGCACTCGATCCGGTCGTCTACTACGAGAGCGACTGGGCGTCCGAGGAGTGGACGCAGGGCGCGTACGCCGCGAGCTTCGACCTGGGCGGGCTGACCCGGTACGGCGCGCTGCAGCTGGAGCCGGTGGGTCCGCTCCGCTTCGGCACGAGCGACCTCGCCGCCGAGGGCTACCAGCACGTCGACGGCGCCATCCGCGTCGGCAGGCGCCTGGCACAGGAGATCATCGACGAGGACGGCGCGACCGCACCGGCCCCCCACCGCGAAGGAGCACAGCCCGCATGAGCACCCACTACGCCGTGATCGACCCGGCCACGGGGGAGACCCTCCGCGAGTACCCGACCCTCGGCGACGCCGAGCTGACCGCGGCGATCGGCTCGGCGCAGGACGCGTACTCCTCGTGGTCGCGGACCGTGCCCGTCGCGACCCGCGCGGCGCTGATCGCCCGCGTGGCAGAGCTGCACGTCGAGCGCGCCGACGAGCTCGCGGCGATCATCGTCCGCGAGATGGGCAAGCCGCTCGACCAGGCGCAGGGCGAGGTCGGCTTCGCCGCCGACATCTACCGCTACTACGCCGAGAACGGCGAGGCCTTCCTCGCCGACGAGCCGATCGAGCTCGCCGAGGGCACCGGCTCCGCGCTGATCCGCCGCGCCGGGCTGGGCGTGCTCCTGGGCATCATGCCGTGGAACTTCCCCTACTACCAGGTGGCCCGCTTCGCCGGCCCGAACGTGGTCGCGGGCAACACGATCCTGCTCAAGCACGCGCCGCAGTGCCCGGAGTCGGCCGCCGCCATCGCCGACATGTTCCGCACCGCGGCCGAGGAGCTGGGCGCGCCCGCCGGCGTCTACGTGAACCTCTACGCCACGAACGAGCAGGCCGCGACCGTCATCGCCGACCCCCGGGTCCAGGGCGTCTCCGTCACCGGTTCCGAGCGGGCCGGCGCGGCCGTCGCGGAGCTCGCGGGCCGACACCTGAAGAAGGTCGTGCTCGAGCTCGGCGGCTCCGACCCGTTCGTGCTCCTGTCGACCGACGACCTCGACAAGGCGGTCGAGGACGCGGTCGCCGCGCGCCTGGACAACAACGGCCAGTCCTGCAACGCCGCGAAGCGCTTCATCGTGATCGACGAGCTGTACGACGCGTTCGCCGAGAAGTTCACGGAGGCGTTCACCCGCGCCCAGCCGGCCGATCCGTTCGCGGAGGGCACCCTCCTCGGCCCGCTCTCCTCCTCCGCCGCGACGGAGCGCCTCGAGGCGCAGCTGGCGGCCGCGCGCGAGCAGGGGGCCACCGTCCGCGCCAGCGGCGAGGTGACCGGCAACTTCTTCCCGCCCGCCGTGCTCGAGGGCGTCACGCCCGAGATGGACGCCTACCGCGAGGAGTTCTTCGGCCCCGTCGCCGCGCTCTACCGCGTCCGCGACGAGGACGAGGCGATCGCCCTCGCGAACGACACCCCCTACGGCCTCGGCTCCTACCTCTACACGACCGACCAGGAGCAGGCGCTGCGCCTGGCGGACCGGATCGACGCGGGCATGGTCTGGATCAACCTCGTCCTCGGCGACGCGGCCGAGCTGCCCTTCGGCGGTGTGAAGCGCTCGGGCACCGGCCGCGAGATGGGCCGCCCCGCCCTCGAGGAGTTCGTGAACAAGAAGCTCATCCGCATCGCGTGAGACGGGTGCGGGCCGGGCCCCGGAGTCGATCCGGAGCCCGGCCCGCAGCCGCTCGGCGTGCGCCCGCTCACTTCTTCGTCAGCGACGACTCCTTGTGCGCGGCCTTCGCGTCGGTCTTGTCGCTCTGCACGATCCAGTAGGGCTCGTCGTCCGAGGCGTTGAACTTCTGCCCCTCGAACTGGAACTCCTTCGTCTTCTTCTCGACCAGCTCGCCGTGGGTCTCGCCCTGCGAGGTGTTCCAGCTGATCTTGTCGCCCTTCTTCACGAGGCGGCTCCTCTCTCTCGGTCGCGCCGGAGCGCGGTGGTCCCGTCGCGCGGAAGCGCGATGGTGGTGGTGACGTCGACGATCGCCGGAGCGGCGGGCGCCGACGAGAAGCCGAACCGCACGGGCGGCGAGAGCGGGCGCAACGGGCCGAGGTCCTCCTCCGCCAGCACCGCGTGGACGCCCTCGACGCGGCGGATCGCCCGCACGCCGTAGTACTCGCGGCGTCCGTGCCCGGCCGACCCGGCCGTGCTGACCCCGCGGACGAGCAGGGAGGCGATCGGCGAGATCGCGGTCAGCCATGCCGGGTGCTCGGCGAGCGGTCGCGGAACGATCCGCAGCAGCCGGCCGAGCGGAGTGAGACCGCCGAGCTCCAGTCGCACCGCGAGCGGTCCGGCCGCGACGGACAGGCCGCCCGCGATCCTCCGCCACGACACCGGCGCGATCCGCACCTCGTCGAACGCGTACGTCGACCCGATGAAGTCCGCGACCTCGCGGGTCGGTGCGATCAGGAGGCGGTGGCCGTCGCCGTCCTCGACCATCGCGTCGGCGAACGGGCCGAAGGGGGTGTCCTCCCAGAGGCCCAGCACGATCCTCGTGCCCGAGGACGTGCCGAACCCCGCGATGCGCCCGCCGAAGCGGAGGAGCCGCGGGGTCCGGCCGGTCATCAGGAGGCCGAGCGCAGCAGCGTGAACGAGCCGTCGCGGACGATCAGCGTGGTGACCTCGCCCTCGACGACCTGCTCCGGGTCGCTCGAGGCGGCCAGCGTCCATTCGGCGCCGGGCGCCTCGGGAACGGTGAACTCGACGCCGTTCTCCGCCGCGTTCAGCAGCAGGGCGAAGCTCGCGCTGCCCTCGTGCTCGAACACGAAGGTGATCGAGCGGGCGTCGGGGTTGTCCCAGTCCTCGTCGGCGAAGCCCTGCGCGTCGGAGCGGAGGATGTCGACCGTGTCGGGGCCGCCGTCGCCGGGGGCGCGGCGGAACCACTTCGGGCGCAGCGCCGGCTCCGCGGCGCGGAGGGCGATCAGCTCGCGGGTGAAGGCGAGCAGCTCGCGGTCCGCGTTCTCCCAGTCGAACCACGAGATCTCGTCGTCCTGGCAGTAGGCGTTGTTGTTGCCGCCCTGCGTGCGGGCGATCTCGTCGCCGCCCAGGATCATCGGCACGCCGGCCGAGAGCAGCAGCGTCGCGAGGAAGTTGCGGCGCATGCGGTCGCGGCGCTCGTTGACCGCCTCGTTCTCGGTCGGGCCCTCGGCGCCGTTGTTGGAGGAGCGGTTGTCGCTCTCGCCGTCGTTGTTGTCCTCGCCGTTGGCCGCGTTGTGCTTGCGCGAGTAGGCGGTGAGGTCGGCGAGGGTGAAGCCGTCGTGCGCGGTGACGAAGTTGATGCTGGAGACCGGCGAGCGGCGGTCGGCCTCGTACACGTCGGGGGAGCCGAGGACGCGCTGCGCGGTCGTGCCGAGCACCGAGTCGGCGCCGTTCCAGAAGTCGCGCACGTCGTCGCGGAACTTCCCGTTCCACTCCGACCAGTCCGCGGGGAAGCCGCCGACCTGGTAGCCGGCGGTGTCCCACGGCTCGGCGATCATCTTGACGGGCGCGAGCACCGGGTCCTGCGCGATCAGGTCGAGGAAGGCGCTGTGCACCTCGGCCTCGCCGGTCTGGCGGGTGAGGGTGGTGGCGAGGTCGAAGCGGAAGCCGTCGATGTGCATCTCGGTCACCCAGTAGCGCAGCGAGTCCATGATCAGGCCGAGCGCGGCCGGGTGCGCGACGTTGAGGCTGTTGCCGGTGCCGGTGGTGTCGAAGTAGTTCGCGCGGTCCTCCTCCACCAGTCGGTAGTAGGAGCCGTTGTCGATGCCCTTGAACGAGAGGGTGGGGCCCTTGTCGTTGCCCTCGGCGGTGTGGTTGTAGACCACGTCGAGGATGACCTCGAGGCCGGCCTCGTGGAACGCCTTGACCATGGCCTTGAACTCGTCGACCTGCGAGCCGTCGTCGCCGGCGTGCGAGTACTCGTTGTGCGGCGCGAAGAAGCCGAGGGAGTTGTAGCCCCAGTAGTTGCGCAGGCCCTTCTCCTCGAGGTGCGAGTCCTGCACGAACTGGTGCACGGGGAGCAGCTCGACCGAGGTCACGCCCAGGTCGGTGAAGTGCTTGATCGCGGCGGGGTGAGCGAGGCCGCGGTAGGTGCCGCGGATGTCCTCGGGCACGTCGGGGTGCAGCTTCGTGAAGCCCTTCACGTGCACCTCGTAGACGACGGTCTCCTCGAGCGGGATGCGCGGCGCGGTGTCGCCGCTCCAGTCGAAGGAGTCGGGATCGGTGACGACGCAGCGGGGGACCGCGTGCGCGGAGTCGGCGTCGTTGCGGGTGTCGGCGTCCTCGTAGAACTGGCCGAAGACGTCCTCGGACCAGGTGTACGAGCCCTCGATCGCGGTGGCGTGCGGGTCGAGGAGGAGCTTGGCGGCGTTGTAGCGGAGGCCGTTGGCGGGGTCCCAGGGGCCGTCGACGCGCAGTCCGTAGCGGGTGCCGATGCCCATCTCGGGGACGAGGCCGTGGAAGACGTGGCCGGTCCGCTCGGTGAGGGCGACGCGGGTCTCTGCTCCGGACTCGTCGAAGAGGCAGACCTCGACGCTGTCCGCGGTCTCGGAGTAGACGGCGACGTCGGCGCCGGCGTCGCCGCGGAGGGAGACGCCGAGGGGATACGGGAAGGAACGGGGGGATGCGGGCATGCGTCCATCCTGACCGGGCGGCTCCGGGAGCTTCGCGCCCTTGTCGCCGCGCCCGCCTCCCGCTAATCTTCCAGGCCCTCCCTTCGACACGGCGCCCTCCGCGGGCATATAGTCAGCTGGCTTACTAAATCGTCGGAAGAGAGCGTCGTGCGCAACCGCAAGTGGATCGGGCTGGTCGTCATCAGCCTCGGAGTGGCGACGATCATCGTCGACTCGACCATCGTCAACGTCGCCATCCCGTCGATCGTCGCCGATCTCGGGATCACCTCGACCCAGGTGCAGTGGGTGCAGGAGTCGTACACGCTCGTGTTCGCCGCGCTCCTGCTCGTCTTCGGCACCCTCGCGGACCGCTGGGGCCGGCGCCGCATGCTGATCGTCGGCGTCTCGCTCTTCGCGCTCTCCTCCGTCGCGGCGGCCCTCGCTCCGACCGGCGACCTGCTGATCCTCTCCCGGGTCGTTCAAGGCGTCGGAGGAGCGATGGTGCTGCCGACGACCCTCTCGCTGATCAACGCCACCTTCCGCGGGCGCGAGCGCGCCATCGCCTTCGCCGTCTGGGGCTCGACCATCGGCGGCATGACCGCGGTCGGCCCGCTGCTCGGCGGCTGGCTCACCACCGACTTCTCCTGGCGCTGGTCGTTCGGCATCAACATCCCGCTCGGCGTGATCATCGTGGTCGGAGCGCTGCTGTTCGTCGACGAGTCGCGGCAGCCCGACGGGCGGAGGGTCGACCTCGTCGGCGCCGCGCTCTCGATCATCGCCTCCGCCTCCCTGGTGTTCGCCCTCATCGAGGGGCGCACCCTCGGCTGGTGGGGCGTCGACGAGCGCCTGAGCGTCGGCGGCTGGAGCTGGCCGCTTGGTCTCTCGCCGGTCCCGATCGCGTTCGCCGTCGCGGTGCTCGCCGGGGTCGCCTTCGTCCTCTGGGCGCGGGCCCGCGAGCGCGCCGGGCGCTCGGCGATGCTCGCGATCGGGCTCTTCCGCCTCGCCTCGTTCCGCAACGGCAACCTCGCCGCGATGATCGTCTCGCTCGGCGAGTTCGGGATCATCCTGGCGCTGCCGATCTGGCTCCAGAGCGTCCTCGGCTACACGGCCGTGCAGACCGGCCTGGTGCTCCTCGCGCTCGCGCTCGGCTCCTTCGTCGCCTCGGGCTTCGCCGGCGCCTTCGGCAACAGGGTCGCGCCGGTGCTGATCGTGCGGGTGGGTCTCGCGGCCGAGATCGTCGGCGTCGCGGGCATCGGCCTGGTCGTCTCCGACTCCACCCCGTGGTGGGCCCTCGTCCCGTTCCTCGCCGTCTACGGCTTCGGCGTCGGCCTCGCGACGGCGCAGCTGACCGGGGTCGTGCTCCGGGACGTGCCCGTCGAGCTCAGCGGGCAGGGCTCGGGCACGCAGTCGACCGCGCGGCAGATCGGCTCCGCGCTGGGCATCGCCGTGCTCGGGACGATCCTCTACACCTCGACCGCGGGGGTCCTCACGACCTCGCTCGAGCAGCAGGGCCTCCCCGCGGAGCAGGTCGCGAGCACCGTCGACGCGGTGGTCGACTCCTCCGGCGCCGCGATCGCCGGGCTGGCCGCCTCACCGGACACCGCCGACGCGGCCCGGGCGGCGGGCGAGGCGTTCTCGGACGGCACCCGCTACGCGGCCTTCGCCGCCGCCGGGTTCCTCGCCGTCGGCTTCCTGGCCACGCTCTCGCTCGGCCGCCCGGCAGAGGAGGAGGAGCCGGAGGTCAGCTCAGCGGAGCCGAGTCGTCGGCGGTGAAGACGATCTTGCCGATCGTGCGGTCGGCGCCGGTCGCTCGGCGCGACAGCACGTCGACGACGTCGCCCAGCGGATGCACGGCGCCCGGCCGGGGCCGCAGCTCGCCGGAGGCGGCGAGCGAGACCGCGCGTCCGATCCGCTCCGCCGTCGCCACCACGATCATGTTGCGCACCCGCGGGCGGTCGCGGCGGACGAGGCCCGTCGCCTGCGAGACCAGCGCCGGACCGCTCGGCACCAGCGTCGCGATGCGCCCGCCCTCGGCCAGGAGGATCGCCGCGTCGTCGACCGGCAGGTGGCCGGAGACGTCGACGACCACGTCGAAGCGGCCGCCCAGCACCCCGAGGTCGAGCGCGCGGTAGTCGTGCGGCTCGGCGCCGAGCGAGCGGAGCAGGTCGGCGGAGGCGGCCGAGCCGGTGGCCGCGACCGTGCAGCCCGCCCGCACCAGCAGCTGGATCGTCGGATCGCCGATGGCTCCCGAGCCGCCGCTGACGAGGACGCGCTCGCCGGCGCGCACGTGCAGTGCGTCCACCAGGCCCACCGCGGTGCCGCCCGACATCGCGAGCGTGACGGCCTCGACGAAGCCGAGGGAGTCGGGCATCGGGACGAGCGAGCGGCTGCGCGCGATGGACGCGTCGGCGAAGGCGTCGCCGTCGCGGGTCATCCCCACCACGCGGTCGCCGATCGCGACCGAGTGCGACCCCGGGCCGAGCGCCTCGACGGTGCCGGCGATGTCGAGCCCGAACCCGTAGGGACGGGAGCGGCCGACGGCCATGATCCGCGCGGAGCCGGACAGGATCTTCTCGTCGGTCGCGTTGATGCTCGCCGCGCGTGTGCGCACCAGGACCTCGCCGCGACCCGGCATCGGCACCGGCGCCTCCCGCCACGAGAGCAGATCGGGCCCGCCGAACCTGTCGTACCCGAGTCGTCGCATGTCGCTCCCGTCGTCCGTGCCAGCCCCCCGAGCCTAGGGCGTGGCCGCTGAGCGGAGGCGTTGCGGGAGCCCGGCGGAACCCCCTCCGGTGCCCGCGGGCCCGGTGCTACCGTGGCGGCCATGAGCGCAGACGACAGCCCCGAGTTCGCAGGCTTCGAGGCCACCCCCTCCACCGATGCGGAGAAGGCCGACGACGTCCGTCCCGCCGACGCCGAGGTCGAGGAGAACACGACGGCCGACGAGAGCCGCGACCCGGACCACGGCTACGACCCGATGAGCGAGAGCGGCTCCGAGAACGCCCCCGAGGACGAGGTCGGCCCCCGCGAGGACGAGGAGGGCCTGCTTCCCCCCGGCAGCACCGCCGAGGGAGCCGGCACCGCGCTCGGCGCCGACGCGGTCGAGGGCGGCGAGCCCCTGGGCGAGAACGCGAGCGCCGGCACCCCCGGCCAGCTCGCCGACGAGCGCTGGCGCACCAACGGCATCAACCCGCTGGGTTGAGCCGTCTTCCGCGGCGGCCGGCTACCGCCGCGGTAACGACCACCGCCGGAGGCGAACCGACGAAACGCGTTCCAGCGTTTCGGCGTAGCCGGACGCGACACGCTCCACCTGCCCGGCCTTTCCTGGGAGCCGACCGCGCCGCGGCGGGCGGGGACCGCCGCGGGAGTGAACACCGCCGTGAGGCGAACCGTCGAAACGCGTTCCAGCGTTTCGGCGTAGCCGGACGCGACCCGCTCCACCTGCCCGGCCACTCCTGGGAGCCGACCGCGCCGCGGCGGGCGGGGACCGCCGCGCAACAAACACAGCTGGCGTTCCGGTTGCTCGGAGGAGGAGCAGGGGTGGGCGCCGTAGCGTTCCGGGAGCGCGGCACGCCGGTCGCGCGGACGGGGAGTCCCATGTCGTTGTTCCTGAACCGCACTCGTGAGGTCCGATGGACCGAGGACGAGAGGCGGGCGCTGGCCGAGGCGGTGGCGGAGGACCGGGCCGACGCCTGGCGCGGAGTGGGTGCGCTCGATCGCACCGTCGTCGTCTCGACCGAGGATCCCGGCGTCCGCGGCGGCGCGCGCTGGCCCACCGATCACCGTGCGTTCCTGCGCGTCGACCGCGGCGCCTCCGTGGTGCTCGCTACCGACGGGCTGAGCGATCCCTTCGACCGGCTCGCGCATCCCGGCACCGGTCTCGGCCTCGAGCTGTGCCTCGAGACGTCCGCCGTCCGCGGCGTCCCCACCGCCGAGCTCTGGAACCACTGGCACTTCCGCCTGCTGTACGAGGCCGCCCGACGGGCCGCCCTCCAGGGGGTGTGCTGCCGCAGCTCCCTCGACACGGCGAGGCTCGCGAACGTCGCGGCGCCGCCCGCCTGGACCGATGAGCAGGGCACCGTCGGTGTCCTCCTGGGCCTGCACAGCCCCGGCCTGCCCGAGCGGCTCGACCTGGCGACCGGTCACGCCGACCTGGTCACCCTCACGCCGCTGCGGCCGCAGGAGCACGCCCGGGCGTCGGTCGACGCAGGCGCCCGTGCCGAGATCGCCGAGCGCCTCCGGGCCCTGCCGCACGAGGAGCTCGTGCACACGGCCCGGCCGCTCGTGGTCTGAGGAGCGTCGCGGGTCAGGAGCCCTCGGCCGGCTCCGGCACCACGGTCATCTCGCCGGTGTTGTTCGCGCTCGCGATGAACTGCTCGATCCACAGGCGGTTCAGCGACGGCCGCTTGCTGCCGTGGAACCGGAAGTGCAGCGGAGTCGTCGGGTGCACCCAGACGGAGCTGCGGCCGTAGCCGGACGACTCCGGCTCGCTCCAGGAGAGGCTGAACGACTCGTTCCGCCGCATCTTGGTGAACATCGCGACCTTGAGGTGCGCGAGGAGCCGGTCCTCGAAGTCGATCTCGAGTGATTGCGGTCCGTAGATCAGTCGTCCCATTGTCTCCGCCGTGAAGTCGTGCCGACGCGCCGGAGTCCCGGACGGCGTCGCGGGCTCCGTGAGCTCGGGAGCCGCCACGGAGAGGATACCGATCCTGCGACCCGGAGGGGTGACACGGCTCTCGCCTCCGCCGGCCGAGGGCGGGATCACCCCGTCAACGACGGACGCCCCGCCGACCGGATCCGGGGATCCTGGTCGACGGGGCGTCGGAAGTCGGAGATTACTCGCCGACGCCGCGGATGTTCGCGGCCTGCGGGCCCTTGCGGCCCTGCTCGACGTCGTACTCGACGTGCTGGTTCTCGACGAGCTCGCGGTAGCCCTGCTTCGCGATGGCGGAGAAGTGCGCGAACACGTCGGCGCCTCCGTCGTCGGGAGCGATGAAGCCGAAGCCCTTTTCGGAGTTGAACCACTTAACGGTGCCAGTAGGCATTTCTTTTCCTTATGTGTTAATGACGCCGACCGAGGCCGGCGTCGTCAGAGTCCGCACGAGTGTGCGGTACCCGCTCGACTCGGCCTCCGCGGGTGAAACACGCGTCTGCCGGAGTCGTCCGGGTCGTCTAGGGGCTGAGCTCGCGCCTCCGGGGGAGGGCGGCTCTGCGGGGGAGAACGTCCCGCGGACCGGGCGAGCCGGTGGAGCGGGGGTCGAACGAGGAACGGCGCGGCTTCCGCGGCGTCCTGTGAAGGGCGGTACCCGCGTGCGAGGCGGGCGTTCGAACCGGACGACCGAGGACGATGCTCTCGGTCGGTGCGGTCTCTATCAGGGGCTGAGTCTCTTCGTCGTCGTGCAACTTCTCAGCCGTGGAATTCGGGCGATCGCCCAGGAGATGTCTCGACTCTACGGGATCACGGCCCCCGAGCGCGACCGCCCGCGTCATACGGCGCGCCGATCCGCGTGCGCGAGGCGGCCGGAACCGCTGTCCGGGCGGGTCGCGTTGTGCCACGATACGACTCGGATCGCGCCGTTCCCCGCCGCCGTTCCCCGCCACAGCCTCCCCGCCACCGTCGCCCCGGAACGAGCCCGGAGCCCGTCCTCCCGAGGTCACCGTGCCCCTGCCTCCCCGGCCCGCCGACGCCGCGGTGCTGCTGCGCGAGCAGCGCGAGGTCGGCGTGCTCTGCGCCCGGCGGGCGGGCGGGGTGCTGACCGCCGCCTCCGCGCTGCACCTGCTCGCCCTGACGCCCGCGCAGCTGACCACGGTGCTGCCGAGCCTGGCGCTGCTGGTCGTCTCGGCGCTCGTGCAGCTCGCGCCCGGCCGATCGGTCGCGACCGGAACGAGGGCCGTGATCCTGGGATCCGCGCTGGACGTCGCGGCACTCGCCGCCTTCCTCTCGCCGGGCGTCGACGCCTCCCTCCGCGCCGTTCTGGGCGGGATCACGATGCTCGCCTCGATGGCGCTGCCGTGCGCGCTGCTCGCCGTCGGCTCCTGGCGGGGCATGCCGTGGGCCGCGGTCCTCGCGCTGCTCCCGGTCCTCGCCCTCGGCGCGGCGGCGACGGGCGCGTCCGGGCGCGCTCCCTTCGTCCTGATCTCGGTCGTCGTCTGCTGGGCGCTGCTGCTGACCGCCGCGCGGTGGCTCGCGGGCAGCGTCGCGCGTGCGCACGTCGGCACCGCCCGCCTCCGGACCGCCCACGACGCCGAGCGCCGCTCGAGCGAGAGCGAGTCCCGGCACCGCGCCGACGCGCGGCTGATGCACGACACGATCCTGGCGACGCTGACGCTGGTGGCGCACCGGGGGGAGGGCGTGCCCGCTCCCGTGCTGCGCGACCGGGCCGCCGCCGACCTGGCCCTCCTGCGCGGTGTGGAGACGGTGGAGGAGCCGGACCCGGACGGGGCGGCCGGGGTGCCGGAGGCGCTCCTCGCGCTCGGTCGGCGGTCGGCGGCGGTGGGCGTGGAGGTGCGCTGGCACGGCGGAGCGCAGCCGCGGATCCGACCGGAGGTGCTCGACGCCGTGGTGCGCGCGACCGGGGAGTGCCTCGAGAACGTGCGGCGCCACTCCGGAGCGGCCCTGGCCCACGTGAGCGTGGCGGAGGAGGCGGGCTCGCTCCGCGTCGTCGTCTCGGACGAGGGGCGCGGTTTCGACCCGGCCGCGGTGGCGGCCGGACGCCTGGGCCTCGCGGAGTCGGTCGTCGGCCGGATCGAGGCGGTGGGCGGCGAGGTCCGGGTCTTCTCGGCGCCCGGGTCCGGCGCGACCGTGCTGCTGAGCGTGCCGCTGTGAGCGGGTCGCGGCAGGAGGAGGGGACGCTCCTGGAGCTGGTCCGGGCGGCGGACAGGAGCCCGGGCGCGCTGTGGAGCATCCGCGAGCGCCTCACCCGGCCGAACCGCCTGAGCGGGAGCTACCTCGGGCTGGGCTTCCTCACGATGGCGGTGCTGCTAGACATCCGCGGAGTGATCTCGTACCTCTGGTCCCTCGACGCGCGGTCCGCGACCTGGCTGAGCGGACTCTCCTGGCTGCTGGTCGTCGCCGCGAGCGCGGTGGGGGTCTCGATCGCCCTCCGCCGCCACGGCGAGCTGCCGCGCCGGGCCTTCGCGGGCGTCCTCGCCGTGGACGTGGCCGCGCTGCTGCTCGAGTTCGCCGACCACGCCCTGCCGACACCGGCTCCGATGTACTACCCGTCGGTCTGCGTGGGAGTGGGCGCGGGCGTGATCGCGCTGATCACCTTCCAGCCGCTCTCGCGCTCGTTCCTCGCTCTGGCGGTCCTGGTCGGGCTCACGGCGCTCGGCCTCGTCGGCCAGGCGCTCCTCGGCGACGGAGGCGCCGCCCTCGCGGTGAGCAACGTCCTCCTCGCCGTCGCGCCCGCGGCCGTGTGCGTCGTCGTGCTCACCTCGCTCGACCAGTACGTGCGGCGCACGCTCGACCGCAGCCTGGCCGACGGCACCGTCCACACCGCGGACGACGAGTTCTCGCAGGTGGACGCCCGCATCGAGGAGCTCCTCGAGCGGGTCCGGACGCCGGTGCCGCTGGACGAGGAGCTGGGCGAGCGGGCGCGGGTGCTCGGAGACGAGCTCCGCGAGGCGCTCGCCCGCAGCCACGACCGCACCTGGCTGAGGATCGCGGTGGAGGAGTCGGCGCTGCTGTCCTCCGCTGTCGCGCTCGACGATCCGAGCGGGGCCGCGGCGCTGCTGGCCCCGCTCGACCGCTCGCGGCTGCTCTCGGTGCTCTGGCTGCTCACCGCCCCCGCGGGGAGGATTCCGCTCGCCGTCCGCCTGGAGCCGGGCCAGGGCGGCGGGGTGGAGCTCGCCCTGGTCGCCGCGGGCATCCGCACCCGCGACCTCGACCGCTCGGTCTGGGGCATCCTCAGCGAGCTCGGCGAGTACCGCACGACGACCGACCACGGCGCGACGAGGATCCTCGTCGCCCACCGGCCCCGGAGGAGGACGACGACATGAGCGACGAGCCCGCGATCACGCTGGCCATCCTCGACGACCACCCGATCCTGCTGGCGGCGCTGGCGGAGTGGATCCGCCGCTCGGGCACGGACATCCGCGTGGCGGCGACGGTCGGCACCTGGACGGACCTGCTCGCGCATCCGGCCTTCCCGACCGACGTGGTGCTGCTCGACATCGACCTCGGCGACGAGCTCGACCTCGCCATGAAGATCCGGATCATCGCGGCCGCCGGCGCCGCCACGATCATCATCAGCACGCACTCCGAGCCGGGCACGATCAGCCGGGCGCTCGAGGCCGGGGCGCACGGCTACGTGGTCAAGAACGAGCGGACCGAGACGATCCTCGCGGCGATCCGCGCGGCGGCGCGCGACGAGCGCTTCCTGACGGCGCAGACGCGGGAGCTGCTCGGGGCCGACCGCCCGGGCACCCTGACGCACCGCGAGCGGGAGATCGTCCGCCTCTTCGTCGACGGGATGCCGCTGAAGCAGGTCGCCACGCTCCTCGGCATCACCCAGGACGCCGCGCGGAGCTCGCTGCGCAGCGCCCGGGGCAAGTACCGGGCGGAGGGGCTGGCCGTCGGCACGAAGATCTCGCTCCGCCGGCAGGCGCTGCGCGACGGGATCGTCGAGCGCTAGGCGCGCGCTCGACGATCCCGGGGGCCTAGACCGTCTCGGCGCGCTTCTGCCGCGCGGGCTCGGCGGGGTCGGAGGGCCCGTTCCAGATCGAGACGATGCCCCAGACGACGGCCGCGATCGGCACGGCCAGCACGGCGCCGACGATGCCGGCGAGGACGGTGCCCACGGTCAGGGCGATCAGGACGATCAGCGGGTGCAGCTTCAGCGAGCGCGCCATCACGACCGGCTGGAGGAAGTTGCCCTCGAGCTGGTTGACCCCGATGACGACCAGGATCACGATCAGCGCGGCGACCGGGCCGTTGGCGACCAGGGCGACGAGAGCGGCGAGGATGCCGGCGGCCGTGGCTCCGACGATCGGGATGAACGCGGTGAGGAAGACGATGACGGCCAGCGGGATCGCCAGCGGCACCTGGATGATCGCCAGTGCGACTCCGATGCCGATCGCGTCGACCGCCGCGACGGTCGCCGTTCCGCGGACGTATCCGCCCAGCACGTCGACCGTCTTGTGCCCGACGCGCTTGGCGCGCTCGTAGCCCGAGCCGGTGAAGGGGCGCAGGAGGAACTCCCAGATCTTCGGGCCGTCCTTCATGAAGAAGAAGAGCACCACGATCATCAGCACGAGGCCGGTGATGAAATTCGCCGCTGCGGAGACGCCCGCGAGCGCGCCGTTGCCGAACGAGCTGGAGGTGAGGAAGTCGACGACCGACTGGCGGGCGGACTCGATCTGCTCGTCGGTGATCTGGAAAGGCAGGTGCTGCACGTAGTCCTGCAGCGAGGTGATGCCGTCGGAGGCGCTGCTGACCAGCTCGTCCCACTGGTTGCGGACCGCGACCGTGATCAGCCAGCCGACCGCGCCGAGGATCGCGAGCAGCCCGATCAGCGCCAGCCAGGTCGCGAGGATCGACGGCACGCCCTTGCGCCGCATCCACGCCAGGACCGGGTGGATCGCGGCGGCGAGGATGAGCGCGATCATCACGGGGATGAGCACCAGCGTGAGCTGCGTCATCGCGAAGACGAGCACCGAGGCCAGCAGGAGGACGATGACCACCTGGAGGCAGCGGGTGGCGAACCGGCCGAGGCCGTCGCTCCAGACCCGCCGCTGCGGATCGGGTGCGCTCGGCTGCGGCGCGGCGGCGCTGGTCGAGGAGTCGTTGCGGTCGAAGAAGCCCATGGAGGGACGGTATCGGCTCGGGCCGACCTGCCGTCCCTCCTTGACACCCCGGCCGCGCCGCGGCGATCCGGGGGTCAGAGACCGGCGGGCTTCTCCGGCGTGCGCAGCCAGGTGTCGAAGAAGTCCGCCAGGTCGGAGCCGGAGACGTTCTCGGCCAGGGCCTGGAAGTCGGCGGTCGTCGCGTTCGAGTAGCGGTTCTCGGAGGCCCAGCGCTTCAGCAGCACGCCGAACGTGTCCGCGCCGATCCGGTCGCGGAGGGCGACGAGGGTCAGGCCGCCGCGGGCGTAGACGGGCGCGTCGAAGAGGCCCGCGGCTCCGGGGTCGGCGACGGCGGTCGACCAGAACGGGTCGTCGGCGGGAGCGGCGGCGACCCGGGCGGCGGACTCGGTGACGCTCGCGCCGCCGGTGTGCTCCTCCCAGAGCCACTCGGCGTAGGTCGCGAAGCCCTCGTTCAGCCAGATGTCGGACCAGGTCTCCGGCGTGACGCTGTCGCCGTACCACTGGTGCGCGGTCTCGTGCGCGACGGTCGACTCGTCCGCGCCGCCGGAGTAGAACGAGCGGCCCTGGGTCTCGAGGGCGTAGCCGATCCGCTCGTCGTCGACCACGGCTCCGGCCGAGCGGAACGGGTACGGGCCGAAGACGGAGGAGAAGTAGTCGATGATCGCGCCCTGCTTCGCGAGGGCCGCCTCGGTGCGGGCGCGGGAGTCGCCGGTGATGTCCCGGTCGATCGCGTCGATGGTCGTCACGCCGCCCTGGGTGGAGCGGACCAGGTCGTAGTCGCCGATGTTCACCATGGCGAGGTAGCTCGCCATCGGGCTGGTCTCGACCCAGCGGGAGGTCGTCCACCCCTTCGACGTGGTGGGGGAGCCGACCGGCAGGCCGTTCGCGACGACCGTCCGGCCCTCCGGGACCGTGATGCTGAAGGTGTAGCGCGCCTTGTCGGCGGGCGAGTCGTTGACGGGGTACCAGGTCGAGGCGCCGTCCGGCTCGCTGGCGACCAGGGCGCCGTCGTCCGTCGACCACCAGCCGAAGGGGGCCCCGGTGCCGTCGACGGGGTTCCCGGTGGTCCCGGCGTAGTCGATGCTCACCAGCGCGGGCAGGCCCTTCCGGAGGGTCCGGGCGGGCGTGACGGTCAGCTCGTCCCCCGACTGCGAGAACCGGGCGACCCCGGCGTTGACGGTGACCTTCGAGACGGTGAGGCCGGTCAGGTCGAAGGAGAGCGAGCGCAGGTCCTTCTGGGGCGCGAGGGTGACCACGGCCCTGCCGCCGAGGGCCCGGGTCGCCGGATCGTACTTCAGGACGAGGCTGTAGGTGAGGGCGTCGAAGCCGCTGCTGCCGAGGCCGGGGAAGTAGGGATCGCCGGCGCTGGTGCCCCCGTCGACGGCGCCCGCGCGGGCGGCGGGGGAGGCGATGGCGGCGGGTGCGAGGAGGAGGGAGGAGGCCACGAGCGCGCTGAGCGCGGCTGACGCACGGAATGTCATGTCCGCACGCTAGCGGGCGGGCGTTTCGTGCGCGTGTCGGCACCGTGCCGAGGAGAAGCCCCGTCGATCGACGGACGGGCGATCACGTTCCTGCCGGGGCGAGTCAGCTGCGGAATCCGTCGCGGTCACGGAGCATCGCACGGTGGAATTACCCATTCGAGCCGCCGGAGCCCCGCGGATCGTTGCGGCGGCGACGGATTCCGCACTACAGTCGCCGTGTTCATGCAGGTGCATGGGGTGCGGTACCCGAAGCCGCACTGCACCGCCCTGCTCGGAGCAGACGCCTCCGCCGGGAGGGATGACGATCCTCTCTCCCGGCGGGAGGCGGACCGGGCGGATCCGCCCGGCCGCCGCCGGCGCTACGCCGGGACGCGCACCGTCAGCCCGCCGGGCTCGATCCAGGTGCGGAACGCCGAGGTCGAGCCGAACGGATCGCCGTCGAGCTCGATCTCCTGCGCGTGCTCGAGGCGGACCGTGAGGTCGCGGCCCTTCACGTACCGCAGGGCCGACACCTCCTTGGTCAGGCCCATCAGCTTCTTGCCGACGATGCCGCTGCGGCGGAGCACGCCGTTCTCCCACACCACCTTGAAGATGATCTGCACCCAGCCGAAGAAGCCCTCGGGGCGCAGCAGGACGATGTCGAACTCGCCGTCGTCGACGGCCGCGTCCGGCAGTAGGAGGATGTTCGCCGGCAGGGCGCCGCAGTTGCCCACGATGATCGTGTGCGCGCGCACCTTGCGGGTCTTCGAGCCGTCGAGGCGGTAGCGGAACTCGAGCTGGTTCTTGTCGAGCAGGGCCTTCCGCAGCGCGTCCACGTAGGCGAGCCAGCCGGCCCGCTTCTTGAGGTCGTCGTCGGTGTTGGCGAGCATCTTCGCGTCGATCCCGAGGCCCGCCATCACGACGTAGGCGTGGCGGTCGCGGCCCGTGGAGGTCTCGATGTCGATCATCCCGACGTCGATCGCCCGGTCCTGTCCGGAGAACGCGACGGTCAGGGAGTTGTCGATGTCGTCGAGCGTGAGGTTCAGGTTGCGCGCGAGCAGGTTGCCGGTGCCGGAGGGCAGCAGCGCGAGCGAGGCGTCGGAGCCTCGGAGGGCCTCCGCCACGACGCGGACCGTCCCGTCGCCGCCGGCCGCGATCACGACGTCGGCGCCCGCGGCGAGGGCCTCCTTCGTCTGACCGGCCCCGGGGTCCTCGACGGAGGTCTCGTACCAGAGCGTCTCCTCCCAGCCGGCGGCCTCCTCGGCGCGCTTCACAGCGGCCTTCACCGACTCCAGGTCGACCTTGACGGGGTTGTAGACGAGCGCGGCACGGCGGCGCTCAGGCATCGTCGCGGCTCTCGTCGAGCTCGTCGCCGTTCTCGTCGACACGGCCCGGTCGCACGGCGGCGTCCTCGCGGATGTCGATGCGGGTGTCGCCGGCCTCGGTGGTGGAGACCTCGATGCGCGGGGCCGCGTCGGCCTCCGTCGCCTTCGGGGCGCTGGTCAGCTGGTCGTGGCGGTCGTCCGCGCTCTGGTCGGTCATGCCTGGACGGTAGCAGCGGGCGATCCGCGCACGCGCGGGCTTGCGTCAGCGGCTGCGTGCCGCCTGAAGACCCCAGAGCACGAGCGGGATCTGGAGCGGGAGGCGCAGCAGCGTGATCACCCGGGTCCGAGGCCGACGGGCGTCCCGCGCCATCTGCACGTTGCCGGGGAGGACGGCGGCCATCAGGGCGGCGGAGGCGAGACCGCCGGCCGCGCGGGTCCGCGGGTGCAGCGTCGCGGCCGCGCAGACCAGCTCCGCCGCTCCCGAGACGAGGACCCATCCGCGCGCCGAGCCGGGCATCCCTCGCGGGACGACCGCGTCGAAGGTCCGCGGGTGCACCAGGTGCACGACTCCCGAGACCGCCATCGCCGACACGAGCACGAGCGGGCCCGCGCCCAGGCGGCTCATCGGCCCTCCGCCCCGCGCTCGAGCGGAGCGACGTGGTCGAGGATCCGGCGCCACTCGCGCACCAGCGCCAGCCGGCCGGCCCCGTCGACCGTCACGGTGCGCGCCCGCGCGAGGCGGCCGCGGTACCAGCGGCCGTCCTCGGCGCTCGCCACCGGGTCCGCGTCGCCGTGGACCAGGAGCGTCTCGGCGGTCACCCGGTCGAGGTCGTCGGCCCAGGAGCCGTCGCGGAGCGCCGCGAGGTCGGTCGCGGCGCCGCTCGAGCCCTGCCGCCAGCCCTCGGCGAGCATCCGCTCCAGCCGGTTGCGCAGTCCGCCGTGGGTGGCGAGCACCGGGTCGTCGGAGTCGATCCCGAGCGCGTCCAGGCCCGGCTGCGTCTGCGGGAGGGCGGCGGCGATCGCGTCGGCGTCCTCTCCGCGGAGGGTCTCGCGCCGCTCCCACGCGCTGGTGGGGTGCACGATCACGCCGGCCTGCAGGGGCGCGGGGGTGCCGACCAGCGCGAGGCGGTCCACGAGGTCGGGGTGCCGGGCCGCGAGCGAGAGCGCGAACGCGCCGCCGGAGCCCCAGCCGACCACGCCGACGCTGCCGAAGCGGGCGCCCTCGACCATGCGGGCGGTGCGCTCGGAGCGGCGCAGGTACTCGGCGAGGTCGTCCGCGCGGTCCTCGACGCGGCCGTGAGCGGCGTCGACCGGGTCCGAGGCGCCGTAGCCGGGGCGGTCGAGGATCAGCAGGTGCAGACCCCACGGACCGGTGACGGTCGGGTCGGGGTCGAAGCCGCCCGCTCCGGGAGTGGGGTGGCAGAACACCACCAGCCGGTCGGCGACGGGATCGCCCGCCGCCGAGACGCCCATCCCGCGGCCGGACCGCAGCTCGAAACGGTGGTTCGCCATGTCGCCTCCCGGGTGCGCCGAGGGTCGGCGCGTCGCCCCCAGTCAAGCGGAGACGGCGGCCCGCGCGCTGGGCCTTGTGCCGGAGCGGGAGCAGTCGGACGCGTCCGGAGCGGGCGTGCTCGATGCGGGTGGTGCGACCGTCGTCAACCCCGGTGACGCGCCCTCCGCCGTCCGGTGGACTGGACGGTCCCTCGAGGAAGGACCACCCGTGATCCGCACAGCACTGCCCGCGACCGTCGACGACGTGGAGCTCGACCCGGTCGGCGACGACGGCTGGCGGGTCCGCGCCCGCACTGAGGACCCGCGGGAGCCGGAGGCCGTGCTCGGCTTCATCACGCCGGTCGACGGCGGCTTCGAGGCGCACCGCCTCGGGCTGCCGCAGGAGGACGTGACCTGCCCGTCGCTCGAGGACGCGCTCTCGAGGTACGTCGCCGAGGAGCCCCTGCCCGCGTGGATCCGCACCGCCCGGACGGAACCGCGCACCGGCTTCCTCGGCGAGCGGGAGGTCGTGGTCGGCACCCCCGAGGCCGAGGGGGCGGGCCTCCTGGTCGTGCACGTCGACGGCGAGCTCGCCGGGCACGTCGTCGCGACCACCCCGATCGCCTTCGTCGCCGAGCGCGGCGACCTCCCGCCCCTCGTCGTCGAGTCGATGGACGGGCTCCTCGCGCTCGTCTCGGGACTGCGCCGGTAACCCCTGACCCCCGCGGAGGTCGACCCCCGTGGCAGGCGGTCGGCCGCCGCCTAGCGTGCTGGGAGCGGGCCGGCACCGCCGCCGCCCCGCACCACGGACGACGAAGGGAATCACCATGACCGACTTCACCGACCGCACCGCGATCATCACCGGCGGCGCCGGAGGCATCGGCCTCGCGACCGCCCGCGCGCTCCTGGACGCCGGAGCCCGCGTCGTGCTGGTCGACATCGACCAGTCGGCGCTCGACGAGGCGGCCGCGGGCCTCGAGGCGGAGGGGCGCGTCCTCACCGTCCGCGCCGACGTCTCCGACCCCGACGACGTCGACCGCTACGTGAGCGCGACCGTCGACGCCTTCGGCGGGATCGACGTCTTCTTCAACAACGCCGGCATCGAGGGGAGGGTGGCGTCGATCGTCGACACGGCCCCCGAGGACTTCGACCGCGTCATCGGCATCAACCTGCGCGGTGCCTTCCTCGGGCTCCGCTCCGTGCTGCCGCGGATGATCGAGCAGGGGCGGGGCAGCGTGATCAACACCTCCTCCGTCGCCGGGCTCGACGGCGCCCCGGGCCTCAGCCCCTACGTCGCCTCGAAGCACGGGGTCGCCGGGCTCACCAAGAGCGCGGCCCTCGAGGTCGCGGGCACCGGCGTCCGGGTCAACTCGATCCACCCGTCGCCCGTGAACACGCGGATGATGCGCTCGATCGAGGCGGGCGGCGGCGACGCTGAGAAGCAGCGTGCCGCCTACGAGGCCGGGATCCCGCTCGGACGCTACGCCGAGGCCTCGGACATCGCCGCGCTGGTGCTCTTCCTCGCCTCGGACGAGAGCTCGTTCATCACGGGCGCCCAGTACCGGATCGACGGCGGGATGGGCGCCGGGCAGTAGCGGCGCGGGCCGGGCCGCGGGCGGGAGCCGTCGTCGCCGACGCACCGTCCGTTCACCCGATGTCCACGTGACGCCGCGGAGGAGGGGAGCGAGGATGGGGGCGTGTCCCGTCGCCTCCTCCTCCCCGTCGCCGGCGTCCTCGCCGCGGCCCTCGCCGCCGGCGGGCTGACGCTCCTCGTCTGGACGATCGACGAGACGCCGTTCGCACGGCCCGACGCCGGCTTCGACCGTCTGACGAGCGAGGTCGCCGCGGTGCCCGGAGTCTCCCTCGACGGCGCCGAGCGCTGGGTCGAGGCGCCGGCGTTCGGCCCGCCGACCTCGTGGGTCGGGGTCGCGGTCGAGGAGCCGGCGCTCGCCGACGCCCTCGCGACGGCCTGTGCGACCGAGTACGGGGATCCGGTGCTGTGGTCGTTCCGGGCGACGTCCGCAGGCGGGAACACCCTCTCCTTCGCGGGCGCGGAGGAGCCGACCGCCGCGTGCCCCGCTCCCGCTGTCGACGCGTCGGCCCTGCTCGAGCGGATCGACGGCCTCGGCCGCGGCCTGGAGCTGCACGCGTCGCTCCGCGAGGGGGCCTTCGCCCTCGACTCCTTCGAGGACGTCTCCGGCGGGCTGCCCGCGCTGCTCCCGATCGTCCGGGCGGCGGAGGACCTGCGGGACGCTGCGGGCGCGGAGCGGGGCGCCCCGGTCGAGATCTCCGGTCCCTGGGCCGCGATCACCGTCGGTCCCGGCGAGCAGGAGCGGACCGCCGCGCTGCTCACGACCCTCGTCGAGGAGCACGGCGTCACCGCCTACTGGGCGACCGAGGACGGCCTGCGGATCGTCGCGCCCGACGGCGGGCACGCCGCGATCGAGGCCGCCGTGCGCGACTCCGGGCTGCCGGTGGCCGACCGGTCCCTGCGCTTCGAGGCCGACGAGTCCTGACGCCGGGCGGCCGTGAACGGGTGCGGCCTGGCTCAGACCTCGGTGGCGGGTGCTCGACGGGCTCCCCGGCTCACGACGGGAGGCACCTCCAAGACGGGGACTGCACGCTTCATGAACCGGTCGAAGTCCGGAACAGTGAACGCGGCGTACCCGTGCTCGGGAGTGAACAGGAGCCACATCCCGATCAGCTCCACGCGGACCGATCCGAGCTGAGTGGACGCGCGCTCCAGAAGCGCCGCGACGTCGCCCGCTTTCTGGGGCTCTGGTCCGAGCTCCGCCATGGCTCGCATGTACGCGGTCTGAAGTGGACTCGCCCGATCGAGTCGCACGCGGAAGAAGGAGCTGTTCAGCTTCGCCTCCTAGGCCTCCCTCGCCAGTTCGACGTCCTCCCGGTGGATGCGATCGTTCTCAGCCACCGTCCAGACCTGGTAGCCCCGTTCCTGGATGAAAGAGGGGTATCCGGTCGTGATCTCGACTACGAGTTCAACAGCGTCGTCGTCGTAGACCGCGCCCTCGGCCGCTGCCGGCTCTCGGAGAGCCGCTACCGCTTCGTCGTGATCGAGCGAGTCGATCCGCGGAAAGGTGAAGAGCCGCTCGGCGTACGATCTCGCATCGCCCACCAGCTCGGCGATCTGCGGAAGACCGGCACCGACGAACGTGACGGGGAGGCTCCGCTGCACGGTCTTGTGGATGGCTTGGATGAGCGCTTCGAGCTGCGGTGAGTCGAGGAACTGGACCTCGTCGATGAGCAGGACGATCCCCTCGCCCTGCTCGGCCGCCGCTTCACCCACGGCGACGAGGACGTCCGTCAGGTCCAGTCCGAGATCCCGATGATCGGCCACTCCCTCTGCCGGCGGTACATCCCATCCGATGGACCACTCGCCGTCCGCTCCGACAGACACCGCGAAGGCGCTCAAGACCGCGGCGGCGTGCCTCCCGCGGTCGGTCCATCTCGCGCGGGGGGACAGGCGGAGGAGTGCCGCCTTGAGCTGGGATGCCAGCACCTGGCGGAACCGGCCCTCGTCGTGCTTGACCGCCTCGAACTCGATCACTTCCCCGTTCTCCTCCTGGGCGATCGTCCGGAAGCCGTAGAGAAGGACCGTCTTTCCGACGCCCCGCAGCCCCGTGATGATCATCGACTGGTTCGTGCGGCCCCGTCGCAGGCGCGTCAGCAGGGTGCGGAACGCCTGGGTCTGCTCGTCTCTGCCGATGAGGATCTCCGGTCGCGCTCCCGCGTTCGGCGTGTAGGGATTGTCGACGGCATCCATACGGGCCGGTTCAGGAGTCTTACTGTGCTTTATCCAGATCGAGTGAAGCGCAGTAAAGCCATCGAACGGCGCCCGTCACGCGCGCCAGGCCGCCAGCTCCTCCGCAGCCGCCAGGACGCGGTGGGTCGGCGAGAGGTCGAGGACGCGCGCGCCTGAGCGCCTGCGAGGCCCGGATCCCGCCTCCTGGACCCGCGACCCAGGGAACGCTGGCAGGATGTACGGGACGGTCGGTGCGCGAGAGCGCGCCGCACGGACGGCACCGCCCGCTGAGAGCGGCCCGCCCGGCCCCGTCCCGCACACCTCCACCCGCTCCCGACAGCGCTCACAGCGCCGGAGCGACACATCACCGCGGCCCGACCGGGCGCGCGGTCGGACCCTGCGCCGCGCGCCCGCGTCCAGCCACTCCCTCCTGGAAGAACCGCATGAGAAACGCCAGAACCGCCAAGCCCGCCCGCCACCACCTCGAGCTCCCCAAGCCCAAGCCCCTCGAGAAGGGCGCCATGCGGATCACCCCGCTCGGCGGCCTCGGCGAGATCGGCCGCAACATGACCGTCTTCGAGCACAAGGGCAAGCTGCTCATCGTCGACTGCGGCGTCCTCTTCCCCGAGGAGAACCAGCCCGGCATCGACGTGATCCTCCCCGACTTCGCCGCGATCCGCTCGCGCCTGAAGGACATCGAGGCCATCGTCCTCACCCACGGCCACGAGGACCACATCGGCGGCGTGCCGTACCTCCTCAAGGAGCGCGGCGACATCCCGATCATCGCCTCGACCTTCACCCTCGCGCTGATCAGCGCGAAGCTGCAGGAGCACCGCATCACGCCGCGCACGCGCCCGGTGAAGGAGGGCGACCGGATCGACGCCGGCGTCTTCGACCTCGAGTTCCTCGCCGTGAACCACTCCATCCCGGACGGGCTCGCCGTCGCGATCCGCACCGAGGCCGGCCTCGTGCTGCACACGGGCGACTTCAAGATGGACCAGTTCCCACTCGACGGGCGCACCACCGACCTCCCCGGCTTCGCGCGCCTCGGCGACGAGGGAGTCGACCTGTTCCTGGTCGACTCCACGAACGCCGACGTCCCCGGCTTCGCGATCTCGGAGGGCGACCTCGCCCCCGCGATCGACCAGGTGTTCCGCACCGCGCCGCGCCGCATCGTCGTGTCCAGCTTCGCGAGCCACGTGCACCGCATCCAGCAGGTCCTCGACGCCGCGCAGCGCCACGGCCGCAAGGTCGCCTTCGTCGGCCGCTCGATGGTCCGCAACATGGGCATCGCCGCCGACCTGGGCTACCTCAAGATCCCGGCCGGCCTCGTCGTCGACATGAAGGTGCTCGAGAAGCTCCCCGCGACCGAGATCGTGATGATCTGCACCGGTTCGCAGGGCGAGCCGATGGCGGCGCTCTCGCGCATGGCCAACAAGGACCACATCATCGACATCGGCCCCGGCGACACCGTGCTGCTGGCCAGCTCGCTGATCCCCGGCAACGAGAACGCGATCTACCGGATCATCAACGCCTTCACCCGCTGGGGCGCCACCGTCGTGCACAAGGGCAACGCCAAGGTGCACGTCTCGGGTCACGCCAGCGCGGGCGAGCTCGCCTACTGCTACAACATCCTCCGCCCCACCGCGGTGCTCCCCGTGCACGGCGAGTGGCGCCACCTCACCGCGAACGCGGCGATCGCGACCCGCACCGGGATCGACGAGAAGGACGTCTTCGTCATCGAGGACGGCGTCTCGATCGACCTGGTGAAGGGCCGCTCGCGCATCAGCGGGCGCATCCCGGCCGACCAGATCCTGGTCGACGGCACCACGATGGGCGTCGCCACCGAGGACGCGATGAACGACCGCATCGTCCTCGCCGAGGAGGGGGCCATCACGGTCCTCGCCATCGCCGACCTCGACCGCGGCACGCTCGGCGAGCCGGTCGAGTTCTTCACCCGCGGCTTCGTCGAGGAGCCGGGCTGGAAGGCCAATGCGAGCAAGGCGATCGACGACGCCGTCCTGCAGGCCGCGGGCAAGCCGGTCGAGCTCGAGGCCATGGAGGCGCTGATCACGCGCACCCTCGGCCGCTGGCTGACCCGCCGCCACCGCCGGAACCCGGTCATCACCACCATCGTCGTCGAGGAGTAGGCGCCTTCCACGCCGGCCTCCGCCTCCGCTACCCCCTGCCCCGCGAGGCGCGGGCGGAGCAGAGTGGGAGGGTCGGCAGGTCGCCGACGCGAAGGGAGAGCGCCATGAGCACCGACCGCACCACGGGTGAGGACACCGAGAAGACCGAGGACCTCCCCGACGGCACCGGGACGGACACCTCCTCCGGTGGCGGCGACACCGACACCGTCTCCGGCGGCGAGCCGGACGAGCCCGCCGAGTAGGGCCGTGAACGACGAAGGGCGGGACCGCGAGGTCCCGCCCTTCGTCGTTCCGCCGATCAGATCAGCGGGCCGTCGCTCTCGCTCGAGCGGCGGGTGACCTGCTCGCCGCTGGCCGGGTCGACGGCCGAGCGCGTGGTCGAGACGGCCTGGCGGCGGCGCGTCAGCAGGACCAGCCCGAGGATCAGGCCGACCGCTCCGGCCGCCATGAGGATGTAGCCGACCAGCTTCAGGTCGATCCCGGACACCTGCACGTCCACCGCGAAGGCGAGGACCGCGCCGACGACGAGGAGGAAGATCCCTGCTCCGATGCTCATTGCGTGCTCCTTCTGACTGCCGCCGGAGCGCGCGCGGGAAGCGCGCAGGGGCACCGGCGATCGCCCCACGGTAGACCTCGGGTCCGGCGGCCCCCAGGCCTTCCGGCGGGAGCCTCCGGGGGTGTAGGGCGGTGCCGGGTCAGCGGTCGGAGACGCGGAGCATCACGCGGGTGCGGTCGGCGCGGGTGACCAAGCCCTCGATCAGGAGGAACACGCGGTACTTGAGCCGGTACTTCGCCAGGAACACGCGGCCCAGGCGCTCGACCTCGCCGGGGTCGGCGTCGATCTCCGCGGCGGCCTCGGTCGGCACCGCGTAGTCGGAGACGCGGCCGCGGCGGTCGCAGGGGACGAGGGTCACCCGCGCGTCGTTGCGGAGGCGCTTCACCTTGCCGCTGCGGCGGGGAGTGGTGACGATCAGCTCGTGGCCGTCGCGGGCGATCCAGACCGGGGTCGAGACGGCGTCCCCGGACTTCCGGAACGTGGTGAGCGAGACGAAGCGCTCGTCGGCGAGGGCGGTGAGGTCCTGGGAGAGGGGCATGTCCGAAGTAGAGCGGCCGGGAGCGGTCACCGCAAGCCTCCGTGGCACCTCGATCCGCCCCCGTAGGGTGGAGTGATGACCGACGCGACGCCTCTGATCGGCCCGACCGAGGCGCCCGATCTGCACGTGATGACCTACAACATCCGCCGGCGGATGCCGCGCCTCACCTCCCGCGCCGTCGACCAGTGGGACCGGCGCCGCCCGCTCGTCCAGCGGGTGCTGGAGCAGGAGCGCCCCTCGATCCTCGCCGTGCAGGAGGCACTGCCGGACCAGTCGGCCGCCGTGCACGAGGCGCTGGGCTCCTCCTTCGAGGCGATGGGCTTCGGCCGGGACGCGGACCGCGGCGGCGAGCGCGTGATGCTCTTCGTCGACCGCAGCCGCTACGCCGTCCGGCACTGGACCCAGATCGCCCTCTCGGACACCCCGGACGTCGCCGGCTCGCGCAGCTGGGGCAACCGCATCCCGCGCACCGCCGTGATCGCGGAGCTGACCGATCACGCGACCAGCCGCGAGCTCACCGTGATCTCGACCCACTTCGACCACATCTCGCGGCGCTCGCGCCAGCGCTCCGCCGAGCTGATCGCCCGCCGCGTCCTCGAGCTCGGACGCCCCGCGATCGTGATGGGCGACACCAACACCGACGTCGACACCGTCCCCTACCGGACGATCCTCGAGGAGGGCCGCCTCGCGGACGCGTGGGAGACGGCGGAGAAGCACCTCACCCACTCGTGGAGCACCTTCTCGAACTACCGCGCGCCGGCGCCGGGCAAGCGGATCGACTGGCTGCTCGTCAGCGAGGGCGCCTTCGAGGTCGTCTCCGCGGGGATCAACGCCGTCCGCTACGGGGGAGCGGCGCCCTCCGACCACGAGCCGGTCCAGGCCGTGCTGCGCTTCACGAAGCCGTGAGCGGCTCCGCCCTCGTCGAGACCTTCCTCGAGCCCCCGCGCACCCGCGGGGAGTGGACGGCCGACGGCATCCGCGCGATCGGGGCGGCGAGCATCGTGGCGGCCGCGATCGGCTGGGACCTGGTGGACGTGGCGGTGCTCGCGCTCGCGGCGATCGGGCTGGTGCTGCCGCGCTTCCTCGGCATCCGTCCGGCGCTCGACGCCCTCTTCGGGCTCGCGCTGCTCGTGGCGTCCTGGAGCAGCGTCCTCGGCCTCTACGAGGCCTGGCCGCAGTGGGACCTGGTCGTGCACTGCGTGCTCAACGGGCTGATCGCCGCGGTGGCCTACATCGTCGCCGCGCGGGCCGGAGTCGTGCCGGCCGTCGCGGGCGATCGCGGGCCGCTGCTCCCGGCGGTCGTGCTCTGCGCCTGCTTCGGGACGACGGCGGGCGTCCTGTGGGAGTGGGGCGAGTGGGCGGGGCACCGCTTCATCGACTCCTCGATCTTCGTCGGCTACGAGGACACGCTCGGGGATCTCGCCGCAGGTGCGCTGGGCTCGATCCTCGCCGGCGCGCTGATGCGCTTCTGGTCCGCGAAGTCCCGGGTGGTCGGACCGGGCGCCTCGCGCGGCGTCGGAGGTGCGGCGTAGCCTGTCCCGCATGTGCGGCCGCTTCGCGATGGACTCCGAGACCGATGAGCTGATCCGCGAGTTCGTCGCCGCGGGCGGGCGCGCCGAGGACTGGGCGCCCGACTACAGCGTCGCTCCCACCGACGTCGCGCCGATCGTGCGCGAGCGGCTCCACGACGGCGAGCGGGAGCGCGAGCTGGAGCTCGCGTCCTGGGGCTTCACCCCGTCCTGGTCGAAGGGCAGGGGGCCCTCGCCGATCAACGCGCGCCTCGAGTCGGTCGCGACGAACGGCCTGTTCCGCGGGGCGTTCGCCAAGCAGCGCGCGATCGTGCCGATGCGCGGGTACTACGAGTGGGAGACCCGCGCCGACGGCAAGCAGCCCTGGTTCCTGCAGGGCGAGGAGCCGATCCTCGCCGCGGCCGGCCTCTACACGGCCCGCAAGGAGGGCGACGACTGGCGCGTCTCCTTCACGATCATCACCCGCGAGGCGCGCGACGCCTCCGGCGAGGTGCACGACCGGATGCCCGTGTTCCTCACGCCCGACGTGCGCGACGCCTGGCTCGACCCGGCTCCGCTCGCCTCCGCCGAGGAGATGCTCGCCACCCTCGACCGGGCGTCCGTCGCGATGGCGTCGACCGTCACGGCCCACCCGGTCGACCGCCGCGTGAACAACTCCCGCACTGTCGACCGCCGCGACCCGGGCCTGCTGACGCCGGTCGCCTGACGCCGATCGCCTGACGCCGATCGCCTGACGCCGATCGCCTGACGCCGGTCGCCTGACGCCGCTCGCCTGACAGGCGCGGGACGATCCGCGCGGTCCGCGGAACCTCCGGGCGAGGGCGGACGACCGGTGGTGGGCGGACCGGAGAGCACGGGAGGGGCGGAGCCGCGGCCCCGCCCCTCCCGGGCGTCCTACTTCGTGCCCGCGTGACCCGGGAACGGCTTGCCGTTCAGCGAGACCTCGTCGGGGTCGACCTCGACGTCGCCCACGTCGTCCGGGCCGCCCGTGCCGGGCACGGCCTTCACCTCGGCCGAGCCGGAGACTTCGGTGCGGCTCTCCGCCGGATCCGAGTCCTGCTTGGCCTCGGTCTCGCGCTCGCTGCCGGGCGACTCCGAGATGTCCTTCTCGATGGTCTCGCTCTCGGAGGAGGTGGCGGGCGCCGCCCCGTCCGGCTTGCCGATGGTCGAGCCCTGGTCGTCCTGCTCCGTGCGGTCCTGGTCCATGTCGTCGCCTTTCGTCGGGACCTCCGACGCTACGTCGGGGCGCGCGCGGGGGCACCCGCTTGACAGCCCGGCCGGGGGAGGGCGGCGTGCAGGGTCGACGTACTACCCTGGGTCGACGGTCGCACCGGGGGGCGCGGCACACCCGCCGCCGACCGCGAGGAGGACCCGTGGCATCCCACCGGACAGGCGACACCCGCATCGTCGGGACGACGGTCGACGGCCGGTACACGATCGAGGAGCTCATCGGCCGCGGCGGCATGGCCACGGTCTACCGGGCGCGAGACGGCGTCCTCGGCCGCTCCGTCGCGCTGAAGATGTTCGCCCCCGGCATCGACGACGCGCAGGACCTGCAGCGCAAGGCGTCCGAGATCCGGCTGCTCGCGGCGCTCAACCACCCCGCCCTCGTCACCCTCTACGACGCGCACGACGGCGGCGACGACACCAACGGCCAGGCCTACATGGTGATGGAGCTCGCCGAGGGCCCGAGCCTGTCCGAGCGGCTCGCCGAGGGCCCGGTCGCGCCGAACGACGTCGCCTCGATGGCGGGCGACCTCGGCGAGGCCCTGCACACGGTCCACGCGGCCGGAGTCGTGCACCGCGACGTGAAGCCGTCGAACGTGCTGCTCGTCCCGAGCCCGCTGACCAGCCGCGAGTTCCGCCCGAAGCTGGCCGACTTCGGCATCGCCTCCCTCATCGACGCGACGCGGATCACCGCGCCCGGCACCCTCATCGGCACCGCCGCCTACCTCAGCCCCGAGCAGGCGCACGGCGACCCGGTCACCTCGGCGAGCGACATCTACTCCCTCGGCCTGGTGCTTCTGGAGTCGCTGACCGGCCGCCGCCCGTTCACGGGCTCGGCGATCGAGGTCACGCTCGCCCGCCTGCTCCGCGACCCCGAGGTCTCGGAGTCGCTCGGCAGCGGCTGGACCTCGCTCCTGACCTCGATGACGCGGCGCGAGCCCGGCGAGCGTCCCGCCGCGCTCCAGGTGGCGGAGTCGGCACGCCGCCTGATCGATCCGCGGCGCGACTCCCCGCCGGCGGCCATCGTCGTCCCCGACGTCCCCGCCACCCGGGTGATGTCGACGGAGCCGCTCGCCGAGACCGAGCCGATCACGCGGACGGAGGCGCTCGACCCGACCCGCCGGCTCGCGGCCGACGCCTACCCGGCCACGGAGGCGATCGCTCCGACGCAGCGCTTCACCGCGACCGAGCGGATCGCTCCGGCACCGCGGATCGCTCCGGCACCGCAGACCGCTCCGGCGCCGCGCACGGCTCCGCTCCGCCCCGCGGCCGCCCCTCCGCAGCGCCGCGGCCCGAGCCCGTGGCTGATCGTGCTGGTGCTCGCGCTGGTCGCGGTCGCCGTCGGGCTCGCGATCATCCTGATCGACGGTCCCCAGTCGCCTCTGCCGCAGGTGGACGGCGAGCTGGGCGACCACCTCCGTCAGCTGCGCGAGAGCATCCGCTCGTGAGGGGCCTCAGACTGCGCGCCGCCGGCGCCGTGCTCGCCTCGGTCCTGCTGCTGAGCGGATGCTCCTCCGCGCCGCAGGGCATCGACGAGGGCACCGCCCAGACCCTCGACGACGCGGTGGTGGCCGTCGCCGAGAAGGCCTCGGCCGACGACTACCAGGGCGCTCTCACCGAGCTCGCCTCGCTGCAGTCGGCGCTCGACGCCGCGCTCGCCGAGGACTCCGTCAGCTCCGACCGCGCAGCGACGGTGCAGGCGCAGGTCGACGTCGTCCGCGCCGACCTCGAGGCCCTGATCGCGGGAGCCCCGGAGCCGGCGCCGGCCGAGACGACCGCCCCGGCTCCCGAGGAGACGACCCCGGTCGAGGAGGAGCCGGAGGACACGCCCGCTCCGGTCGAGACCGAGGACGACCCCGCCCCCTCGCCCGAGGAGTCGGAGCCGGAGGAGACGCCGACCGAGCCGGAGGAGCCCGCGGAGGAGACCCCGGCCGCTCCCGGCGACGACGCTCCGGGGAGCAGCGGCGACGCTCCGGGGAACAGCGGTGGCGCACCCGGCAACAGCGGGAACGCTCCCGGCAACGGCAACGGCAACGGCAACGCGGGCGGCAACGGCCCGGGCGCTCG
Source organism: Rathayibacter sp. AY1E6 (assembly GCF_002931115.1). Lineage (NCBI taxonomy): Bacteria > Bacillati > Actinomycetota > Actinomycetes > Micrococcales > Microbacteriaceae > Rathayibacter > Rathayibacter sp. AY1E6. Next base: position 41,327 of record NZ_PSVK01000005.1, read on the forward strand.
CGGTGCGGCGACCGGCGTCGGCGCCCCCGCGGGCAGCGGTGCCGCACCCGGGGCCGCGAAGGGCCCCGGCGGCCGCTAGAGCGCTATTCCTGGGTCGAGAGCACGGCGAACGCGGCGTCGAGCTCGACGTCCACGTCCGTGCCGTCCTCGCGGGTGACCTCCACCTCGAAGGCGTGGTCGGCGTCGTCGCTGCGCTCGGCCTCGGTGACGGTCCCGGAGCCGACGGCGCCCAGCGCCGCCTCGCTCGCGCGGGCGAGGTCGTCGCCGGTGAGGTCGTCCGGGTCAACGGCGGCCGTGGTCGGGTCGCCGGCAGGCACGCCGTCGTCGCCGGAGCCGGCCTGGAGGGCGCGGTCGTCGGGGTCCACGGACACGACGGCGAAGGAGTCGTCGAGGCGCACCTCGTACTCGAGGCCGGCGCGGTCGGTCAGGTCCAGCTCGTAGCCGGTGGCGCCGTCGTCGTCGCGCTCGGCCGAGGTGACGGTCCCGCCGCCGATCTCGGCGAGCGCGGCCTCGCTCGCGCGGTCCAGGTCGCTGCCGGTGAGGGAGTCGGACCCCTCGAAGCCGTCGGTCGCCGCGTAGGCGATGCCCGTCCCGGCTCCGATCAGCACGACCGCTCCGGCGATCCCGGCGATGATCTTCGTCTTCTTCTGCACGATGGCTCCGTCCCGGCGCCGCTCGTCGACGCCTCCAGCACTCTCGCGGTCGGGCGCTGAAGCAGGCCTGAAGCGCCCGCTCAGCGGACGAGCGGCACCCGCACCTCGACCCGGGCGCCGCCCAGCGCCGAGTCGCCGACGACGACCCGTCCGCCGTGGGCCCGCGCGATCCCGGCGACGATCGCCAGGCCGAGGCCCGACCCTCCGGCGTCGCGCGCCCGGCCCTCGTCGAGGCGGACGAAGCGCTCGAGCACCCGCTCGCGCTCCGCCGCCGGGATCCCCGGCCCGTCGTCGTCCACCGCGAGCACCGCCTCCGCTCCGTCGATCCGGGTCGAGAGCGCCAGCTGCGAGGAGCGGTGCCGCACCGCGTTGTCGACCAGGTTCCGCAGCGCCCGCGAGAGCAGGGCCTCGTCGGCCACCGCCTGCACGGGCGAGATCCCGCTCGCGTCGACCCGGGCTCCGGAGTCGCGCAGGCGCCGCACCTCGCCGAGGGCGAGATCGTCGAGGTCCACGGGAGCCGCCGCCACGGCCAGGCGCGCCTCGTCCGCCCGGGCGAGCAGCAGCAGGCCCTCGATCAGCCCGCCGAGCCGCACCGACTCCTCCGCGACCGTCCTCGCCAGCCGGGCGGAGTCGAGCCGGTCCGGGTGCGCGAGCGCCACCTCCGCGGTCTGACGCAGCGCCGCGACGGGGGAGCGCAGCTCGTGCGAGGCGTCCGAGACGAAGCGCCGCTGCCGCTCCTGCCCGCTCTGCAGCCGATCGAGCATCCGGTTGAGGGTGTGCGCCAGCCGGTCGACCTCGTCGCCGGAGCCGGGAGCGGCGATCCGGCGGTCCAGGGCGGAGGAGGTGACCGCCTCGGCCTCCGCGCGCATCCGCTCCACGGGGCGCAGCGCCCGGCCGACGACGACGGCGCACACCACCGCCACCAGCGCGATCAGCAGCGGGACGGCGACCGCGAGCAGCCCGATCGTCGTGGACACCGCCTCCTCGCGGCCCTCGTCGGGCACGCCGACCACGACGAGGGAGTCGTCGTCGAGCTCGCGGGCGGCGACCAACACCGCCCCCTCGTCGTCCACGTCGACCGTGACCGGGTCGTCGCTCTCGGCCAGCGCGAGCGGAGGGAGGTCCTCCGCGTCCTCGCCCGCGGCGGTCACCCGCCCGTCGACCACGAGCTGGACCAGTCCCTCCGAGCCGCGGACGGCCTCCGGGCCGCCCTGCTCGACCAGCGCCGCGACCCGCTCCGCCTCGGCGTCGGCGGCGGAGGCGGCGCTCGAGGCGAGCACGGAGGAGAGGACCAGGACGAAGAGCACGCTCCCGAGGAGCGCGGCGGCGGCCACCACGGCGGTCGCGGCCGCGGTGATGCGGGTCCGCAGGCTCCGGCGGCTCACCCGGCCACCAGCGTGTAGCCCGCCCCGCGCCGGGTGCGGAGTGTGTCGCGGCCGAAGGGCCGGTCGATCTTGTTGCGCAGGGTGCGGACGTAGACCTCGACGATGTTCGGGTCGCCGTCGTAGTCGAAGTCCCAGACGGCTCCGAGGACGTCGCGTTTGGAGACGACCTCGCCCGCCCGCGAGACGAAGTACTCGAGGACGCTGAACTCCCGCGCGGTCAGCGGCACGGCGACTCCGCCCCGCTCGACGCTCCGGGACGCCGGATCCAGCACGAGATCGCCGACGACGCGCACCGTGGGCCGCTCGGCGGCTCCGCGGCGGATGAGGGCGCGCAGCCGCGCGACGAGCACCGGGAACGAGAACGGCTTGGTGAGGTAGTCGTCGGCGCCGGTGTCGAGGGCCTCGACCTGGTCGAGGTCGCCGTCCTTCGCGGTGAGCATCAGGATCGGGGTCCAGTCCTCGGCGGCGCGCAGCCGCTCGCAGACGAGGAAGCCGCTGACGTCCGGGAGCATCAGGTCGAGGACGATGGCGGCGTAGTCGGCCTCCTGCGCGTACCAGAGGGCGTCGGTGCCGGTGGTGGCGGTGTCCACGGCGAAGCCCTCGGCCTCCAGGCCCGTCTCGAGGGCGCGGAGCAGGTTGATCTCGTCGTCGACGACCAGGATGCGGATGGCGGCCTCCCCGGGCTCGGCGCGCGGGGCCCCGCGCGAGCCCAGGCTAGCCGCGGCTCCGCTGAAGCCCGCCTGAAGGGCCGGCGGACCACCGCGTCCCGCCGAGGCGCCGGCTCCCCGCCGGGACACCGGCCGGAGCGCGGTGTCCCGGCGGGACGCGCGGCGCCCGGGCGCGGGTCACTCGTCGCGGTCGGTGTACTCGCCCTCGCCCTCGGCGGAGGTGCCCGCGGCGCTGGTGTCGACGTAGCTGCCCTTGTCGGCGGTGCTCTGCTCGTTGACCGAGGTGTCGACGTAGCTGCCCTCGGCCTCGCCGGCGGTGTGCGAGACGCCCTCCGTCGAGGTGTACTCGCCGCCTTCGGTGTCCTCGGTGCTCGTGCCCTCGGCGACGTGACGGCCGTGGCCGGCGGTGTGCTCGTCGTGACCCTCGTGGTGGTCGTGGTGGTCGTGGTGCTCGTGACCCTCGTGGTGCTCGTTGTCGTGGTCGTGGTGGGCCATGGCGGCCTCCTCGCTTCGTCGCGTCGGTGCGCGGTCGGATCGGCCGCGCTCGCTCCGAGACTTCTGCATCGGGGGCGGGGGTGCAAGACGTGGCGGCTGCACATCCGTGCCGCGCAACTCCTACCGGCGCCGGATCCGTCCGCCTAGCCTCCGAGGATGAGCAGACCCCCTCGCACCCGCTGGAGCGTCATCGGCCAGCTCGGCCCTGCCTTCGACGACGGCGGTCCGATGCTGCTGGTCGAGGCCCGATCGGCGTTCGGGCGCCGCCCGATGCACCGCGCCAAGGCGCAGCTGCTGCTGTCGGCGCTCCGCCACCGCGCCCGCGAGCTCGGGGACCGCGCCGAGTACGTCCGCTCCGAGACCTTCGGCGAGGCCCTCGCCGGGCGCGACGACCTCGAGGTGATCGACCCGCCCACCCGCGGCGGCCGCCGCCTCGCCCGCAGGCTCGGCATGAGCGTCCTGCCCAGCCGCGGCTTCATCACGGCCGAGGAGGACTTCCGCGAGTGGGCGCTCTCCCGCTCGGGCAAGCGCCTGCTGCTGGAGGACTTCTACCGGTGGAGCCGCGAGCGCACCGGCGTGCTGATGCGCGGCGACCAGCCCGAGGGCGGCCGCTGGAACTACGACCACGACAACCGCCAGCCTCCGCCCAAGGGCGCCTCCCGGCTCGGCCTGCCCGACCCGTGGTGGCCGGAGGAGGACGACATCGACGAGGAGGTGCGCGCCGACCTCGCGGGCTGGGAGGCCGAGGGGGCGATCCGCCTGGTCGGCGCCGACGGTCCGCGCCGCTTCGCCGCGACGCCCGCCGAGGCAGAGGCGGCGCTCGCCGACTTCGTGTCGTCGCGGCTGGGCGACTTCGGGACCTACGAGGACGCGATGCTCTCGGGCGACTGGACGATGGCGCACTCGCTGCTCAGCGCCCCGATGAACCTCGGCGTGCTCGATCCGCGGACGGTCGTCGAGGCGGCCGAGGCGGAGTACGCCGCCGGGGGCGCGCCGATCGCGGCGACGGAGGGGTTCATCCGCCAGATCCTCGGCTGGCGCGACTACGTCTGGAACCTGTTCTGGCACCTCGGGCCGGAGTACCGGAACCGCAGCCGCGCGCTCGGCGCCTCCACGCCGCTGCCCGCCGAGCTGCTCGCGCTCGACCCGAGCGGCATCGAGGCGAACTGCCTGCACGAGACTCTCGACGACGTGCACCGGCACGGCTGGGCGCACCACATCCAGCGCCTGATGGTGCTCGGCAACTGGGGACTGCAGCGGGGGTGGGATCCGGCGGAGCTCAACGACTGGTTCGTGGACGTCTTCGTCGACGGCACGGAGTGGGTGATGCCGGCGAACGTGATCGGGATGTCCCAGCACGCCGACGGCGGCGTCGTCGCGACGAAGCCGTACGCCTCGGGCGGCGCCTACATCAACCGGATGTCCGACTACTGCGGCGGCTGCCGCTTCGACCCGAAGGTGCGCCTGGGCGAGAACGCCTGCCCGGTGACCGCCGGGTACTGGGCCTTCCTCGACCGGGCCGAGCCGGTCCTCCGCGGCAACCACCGGATGGCCCAGCCCCTCGCGGGCCTGCGCCGCCTCGCGGACCGCGAAGCGGTGGTCGACCAGGAGCGCCTGCGCGAGACGTACTGACGCGGGGTCGGCGGCACGCCCGCCGCTACTCCGCGCGCACGAAGCGCGACACGGTGACCGCGACCGTCACCGCGGTCGTCCCCTCCACCGCCGCGAGCCGAGCGTCCAGCGCCTCGGGATCCACGTGGTGGGCACTCGGCCCCATCAGCACCTCGGCGCGCAGCTCGTCGACGCTCATCAGCACCGTCGTGTCGAGCTCGATGCGCTCCTCGAGCGCGAACCCCGCCAGCTGCTCGTCGAGCCGCTCCGCCTTGCCGGCGTCGATGCCCAGCATCCCGAACCGCTCGCGGATCTCGTGCAGGTGCCTCTCGCGCGGAGTGACGACGACGGCGACGCCGCCCGGACGGAGCACCCGTCGCATCTCCGGGGCGTTCCGCGGCGCGAAGACGGTGAGCAGCGCGTCGGCGGAGGCGTCGGCCAGCGGGAGGGGCTGCCAGAGGTCCGCGGTCGCGATCGCCGCCCGAGGGTGCGCGCGGGCGGCGCGGCGGGCGGCTGGGGCCGAGAGGTCCAGGCCCAGCCCGTCCGCCGCCGGATGCGCCTCGAGCACGGCCGCGAGGTACGCCCCGGTGCCGCAGCCGAGGTCGACCACGAGCCGCGCATCGGCGGGGACGGCCGCGGCGACCGCGTCCTGGATCACGCGGTAGTGGCCGGAGCCGAGCAGGTCGGCGCGGGCCTGCACCATCGCCGTGGTGTCGCCCGAGGTCGCGTGCCTCCCGCGCAGGAGCGAGGCGTAGCCCTGGCGCGCGAGGTCGGAGCTGTGCCCGAGGGGGCAGCGGAGCGAGGAGGGGCGGGGCAGCGCGTCGGGGGCGAGCGCGCCGCCGCAGACCGGGCAGGCGAGGGCGGGCAGCACCGTCGATCCGGGTCGGGCGGCCGGATCGAACGCGCTCACTCCGCTCCGGGCGCGCGCGCCCGCATGGCGGTGACCGCCGCGTTCAGCGTCGCGATGGTCGGCACCGCGAACAGCGCCCCGGCGAGCCCGGCCACCTCGAGCCCGGTCGCGACTCCGAGCACCACGGCGAGCGGATGCACCTTCACGGCGGTCCCGAGGATGAGCGGCTGCAGCACGTGCCCCTCGAGCAGGTGCACCAGGATCACGACGCCGACCATCACCAGCGCGGCGACGGGCCCGCTGAACAGCAGCGCGACCAGCGCGGCGAGCGCACCGGTCACGATCGCGCCGAGGATCGGGACGAACGAGCCGAGGAACACCACGATCGCGATCGGCACGACGAGCGGCAGCTGCAGCGCGAGCGCGCCGATGCCGATGCCGACGGCGTTGATCCCGGCGACGCCGAGCTGCGCGATCACGAACTGGCTGAGGGTCCGCCAGCCGGCGGCGCCGCCGCGCTCCATCGCGGGGCGCGCGCGGCGGGGGAGGAGGCGGAGGAACCAGTGCCAGATCCGGCGGCCGTCGAGGAGCAGGAAGATCAGCGAGAACAGGGTGAGGAGGGTTCCGGCGAAGACCTCGGCCAGCTGGGAGCCGACGGCGAGGGCCCCGGACGCGATCGTCGACGCCTGCGCGTCGGCCCAGTCGACCGCGCGCTGCGCCCAGTCCGAGAGCTGGACGTCCGAGAACGACAGCGGCGGGCTCCGCAGCCACGCCTCGACGCCGTCGACCGCGTCGAGAGCGCGCTGCCCCACTCCGCTGAAGCCGGAGCGCGACTGCACGATCACCAGCCCGACGAGGCCGGTCAGCAGGAGGAGCATCAGGACGATCGAGACCAGGACCGCGAGCGGGCGGGGGAGCCGCAGGCGCTCGAGCCGGTTCCGCAGCGGGGTGAGGAGCGCGGTGAGCAGCAGCGCGATCAGCACCGGCACGACGATCACGGGCAGCAGCGAGACGAGGCGCACGAGGAGGTAGAGGAGCCCGGCGACGGCGAGGAAGCGCCACGACCAGGCGGCGGCGATCCGCATCCCGGTCGAGACGTCGCCCGAGGCGTCGTCCGGCGAGTCCGAGGGGGCCGGAGCCGTGACCGCAGCCGGGGGAGCGGCGGCCGCAGGCGGACTCGCCGCCGTGCCGTGCCGCTCGTCGCGCGCTCGCCGTCCCCGCATGACCCCTCCGATCCTCTCGCAGTGTACGGCGGAGCGGCCGTCCGGGACCGGGAGGGAGCCCGGGGGCGCCCCGCCTGGAGGGATCCGGGCGCCGGATGTGCCGGCAGCGGCTCGTCCGGAGGGCGGAACGCGCCGGATCGCGCCGTCTCCGCCCCGTTCCCCGTCTCGGCCGCGGGAGGCCGGTCCGCGCCGGTAGCGTTGTGCGGGTCGATGCCGAGCGAGGAGGGCGACGGATGCTGGAGGCGGTTCTCGCGATCGCCGCGTGGTGCGCGGGCGCGGTGCTCGTCGTCAGCGGCGCCCTGAAGCTCGGCCGCACGGAGCGGTTCCGGGCGAGCCTCGAGGCGCTCGGGGTCCCCCTCCTCCTCCGGCGCCGCGGCTGGTTCGCGGCCGCCTTCCCCGTCGTCGAGATCGCGCTGGGCGCCGCGGTGGTGCTGGCGCCCGCTCCGGCGCACCGTGCCGCCCTCGTGCCGGTGGCGCTCCTCGACGCCGTGTTCCTCGTCGTCGCCGTCCGCGCGGTCCGCGCGACGGAGGACGTCGACTGCGAGTGCTTCGGCGGGCTGGGCTCGGCACGGATGACCGGACGCACCGTCGCGAGGAACGCGGTGCTGCTCGCGCTCGCGGTCGCCGGGGCCCTCGGCGGGCTCGCTCCGGCCGCGCTGCTCGGCGGCGGCGGTGCCTCGGCGGCGGCGTCCGGGCTCGCCGCCGCTCTCGCCGCGGTCTCGCTCGTGCTGGTGCGCGACCGCCGTGCGGCGTCGACGGCCGCTCGCGTCCGGGCGGCCGCCCGCCTGTCCGCAGCCGACAGGGAGTCCGCGCCGGGGCGCGCGCCCGAGGGCGACCTCTCGGCCGCCGACCTCGCGTTCGTCACAGTGGCCGGCGAGCTCCTGACGCTCGAGGAGCTGTCCCGCCCGGCGACGCACCTCGTCTTCTTCTCGCCCTCGTGCGCCGCCTGCCACGCGCTCGTCGAGCGCTTCCGCTGGTGGCCCCACGGCCTGCGCCCGGGCGAGGAGCTGCTGCCCGTCCTCCTCGGCAGCCGCGAGGACTTCGCGGTGCACGCCGTCTACGGGCCGCTCGTCGACCACGCCCTCTACGATCCGGAGGGCCGCGTCGCCGCCGCCCTCGGCCGAGCGGGGACGCCGGGCCACGTGCTGCTCACGCCCGAGCGTCCGCTCGGCGACGGCTGGACCTCGGGAGCCGCGTCGATCGAGGCACGCGTGCTCCGGCCCGGATTCCTCGCCGAGCTGCAGGCGGCCGGCCCGGACCCGGCTCCGGCGGCCGGCGGCGCGGTACCGGCGGGGTGACGACGGCCGGCGGGCGGAGCGGTGCCGCCGGGCTGTCGACGACCGACCGACGGCGGCCGGGCTCAGCGGCGCTCGAACTCGCCGGACATCGAGCCGTGCACGGGGTGGGCGGGATCGTCACCCACGGCGCGGGCGGGATCGTCGATCTCCACGGCGCGGGACGGGGGCTCCTCGTCGCTCGCGTCGAGGCCGAAGCCGTCCTCGAGCAGCTCCTGGGCGATGCGGCTCGACAGGCCGCTCCTCTCGCCCGGTCCGGGGTCGCTCTCCGGGTCGACGGGGGCGGCGAACGCCTGCTCGAGTCCGGACGCCGGCATCCCGGCGTCGTCGATCGAGTCGGCTCGCCCGTCGAAGGGTCCTCGTGCAGGTCTCGGCATGCGCCCGAGCGTAGAGGACGGGCCCCCGGAGGTCGACGCTCCGTCGCGCACTGCCGGGCCGCCCGCGCGCCGGGTCAGTCGTGCAGCGACCAGGAGTGGGGAGCGACCTGGACGCCGCCGACGGTCGCCGTCTCGTCGCCGATGTTCAGCGCGAGCCGCGCGGTGCGTCCCTCCGGGCCCTCCGCCACGAGCATCACGGCGGTGTTGGAGAGGTCGACCGTGCGGGTGCTCGCGCCGACCAGCCACGGGTTCCGTCGGCGGAACGCGACGACCTCCTGGTGGGCCCGGTAGGCCTCCCCGCCCGGCCACTCGGCGGGATCGGCCGGGAACTCCGGGCGGATCGCGTCGTCGCCGCCGATCCGCTCCTCCTTGACGCCGCGCAGGCCCCGCTCGTCGCCGGAGTAGATGCTCGGCACGCCGGCGACGAAGCCGAGGATCGCCGTGGCGTGGCCGTGGTGGCGCTCGTCGCTGACGGCGCTGGCGATCCGGGTCACGTCGTGGTTGCCGACGAAGGTCAGGGGCGGGAACTCGCGGACGAAGTCGTCGTGGCGCTTCAGGGACCAGGCCAGCTCGAAGAGGTTCGCCTCCTCGAGGGAGTTGCGGACGGCCTTCCAGAGCTCGTACTGCGTGACCGAGTCGAGCCCCGACTCCCGCACGTAGCCGGTGTAGTCGCCGTGGATGACCTCGCCGACGAACCACGCGTCGGGGAAGCGCTGCCGCACCGGGTCGATCGCCGCGCGCCAGGCCGCCGGCGCGACCGCGTACGCCGCGTCGAGCCGCCAGCCGTCGATGCCCCGCTCGAGCCAGTGCGCGAGCACGGAGGACACGTGCTCCGCGACCTCGGGGTTCCCGTTGTCGAGCTCGACCAGAGCGTCGTGCCCCTCGAACACGTCGACGCGGAGGCCGTCGACCTCCTGCGACCGCTCGCTGCGGGAGAAGCGCGCCGCCTCGGGGGAGCCCTCGCCGGCCGCGACCGCGGCACGCCACCAGGGGTGCTCCCGTCCCACGTGGTTGAAGACCCCGTCGAGCAGCACCCGGATCCCGCGCTCGCGGCACGCGGCGATCAGCGCGTCGAGGTCTGCCTCGTCGCCGAGGCGGGGATCGACCCGGAAGTGGTCGACCGTGTCGTAGCCGTGGGTGGAGGAGGCGAAGACCGGCCCCAGCAGCAGCCCGTTGCAGCCCAGCGCCAGCAGGTCGTCGAGCCAGGGGAGCAGGGCGCGGAGGCGGTGCTGCGGCTCGTCGTCCGGACCCGGACCCTCCGAGGCGCTCGCCTCGGCGCCCGTGAAGCCGAGCGGGTAGACGTGCCACCAGATCGCCGTCGAGATCCAACCGTCCGTCTGAGCCATCGTGGCCGTCCTCCCGGCCCGCTCGGGCGCGGGCCGCCGTCACTGTAGCGAGGCGGGCTGGACCGGAGCCGCGCCCGCTCACGGGCCGGGCCGCAGGGCGGTGATCCAAGCCAGCACGGCCAGGCCCGCCCGCACGGAGGCGGGTGCCGTGACGGAGCAGACGAGCAGTGCGAGAGCCGCGCAGGCGAGCCCGGCCACCGCGCTCCTCCGCTCGCCCGCCCACCGCAGCGCCCGCACGGACGCGATCACCGCGGCGACCGCCACGGCGACGGCGGGGAGGGCCCAGAGCGGATGCACGGAGGACGCGAGCGCGAGCAGGCCCAGCGCGAGCGCGGCGAGACCGGGCTCGTACGGCCTGCGGGCGGGAGGGTGCCGCCGGGGAGGGCGGAGGAGGGCAGCGTCGGCCGGAGCGGGTGGAGGGAGGAGTGCCGTCGTCGTCATGAGCCGATCCTCGTCAGGCCGCGGGCCGCGCGGAGAGGCGATCGGCGGACCGGTGGACGAGAGGCGCCGAGCGCCTCCTGTGGAGGGACCGACCGGCGCGATCGGCGTCGTTCCGGGCGTCTCGAGGCCGGAATCGCCGGAGATCCGGGGCGGGGCTGGTAGGTTACCGACGGTCCGACCGGTTGAGGACGTCCGTCCCCGGCCGAGGACGATCCATCGAAACCAGCTGTTCCGACAGCGAGAACGTCCTGGGAGGACACTCCATGGCTGACAAGTCGCTCAACCGCACCGAGCTCGTCGCGAAGATCGCCGCCGACTCCGGCCAGAGCCAGGCCGCCGTCAACGGCGTCCTCGACTCGCTCTTCACCACCCTCGCCGACTCCGTGTCGAACGACGTGAAGGTCACCATCCCCGGCTGGATCGCCGTCGAGCGCACCTCCCGCGCCGCACGCACCGGCCGCAACCCGCAGACCGGCGAGACCATCCAGATCGCCGCCGGCCACTCGGTCAAGGTCTCAGCGGGCACCAAGCTCAAGGCCGCCGCGAAGTAGTCGCGCCCTCCGACACGGCCCCGGCACTGCGCCGGGGCCGTCGTCGTCCGCGGACGCGGCCGCCGATCGTCCGCGGACGCGGCTGCCGATCAGCCGCGGAACGTAGGCTGGACCGGTGAATCGAACCGTCCGGATCGTCGGCCCTGCGCTCGTGCTCATCGCCGCAGCGCTCGTCGCCCTCCTCGCGGCCCTGGCCTTCGGCGGGGGAGCCGCGGCTCCGCTGCTGAACGATCCCGGCCCCGTGGTCCGCTACGGCCTCCCGATCGCCAAGCTGGCCGTCAATCTCGGCGCCGCGGGCATGATCGGCTCGCTCGTGCTGACGCTGTTCGCGCTGAGCCCCCGCGCCGCCGCCGCCCGCGACGCCCGATCCTCGTCCCGCGCCTCGACCGCTCACGCCTCCTCGCGCGCCGGCCAGTCCTCGCGCGGCGGCCAGTCCTCCTCCCGCGCCGGATCGACGCGCACCGCGGTCGCCCCCGCGCGCCCTGCGCCCGGCGAGGCCGCGCCCGAGCCGCGCACCGAGTTCTCGATCGCCCTCGACGTCGCCGCCGCCAGCGCCGCCTTCTTCGCGGCGGCCAGCGCGGTGACCGGGTTCCTCACCTTCCTCAACGTCACGCAGACGCCCCTGAGCCTCGACCGCGACTTCGGCACCAAGCTCAGCTACTTCATCGGCAGCATCGAGGTCGGCCAGGCCTGGCTCATCACGACGCTGCTCGCGGCCGTCGTCACCGTCCTCTGCTTCGCCGTCCGCAACCAGACCGCGCTCGTCTTCGTCACGGGCCTGGCCCTGCTCACGCTGCTGCCGATGGCGCAGCAGGGGCACGCGGCCGGAGCGAGCGGGCACGACGCCGCCGTCACGGCGCTGGGCCTGCACCTCGTCTTCGCGGCGATCTGGCTGGGCGGCCTCATCACCGTAATCGCCCTGCGGCCCCTGCTCGGCGGCTCCCGCCTGCTGCCCGTGATCGAGCGCTACTCCAGCCTCGCGCTCGTGAGCTTCGTCGTGGTCGCGGCGTCCGGCTACGTCAGCGCCGAGCTCCGGCTCGCCACCCTCGACAACCTGCTCACCGGCTACGGGATCCTCGTGCTGGTCAAGGTCGCGGCGCTGGTCGCGCTGGGCCTGTTCGGCGTGCTGCAGCGCCGCTACCTCATCGAGCGGATGCGGAAGGCCGGCGGTGTCGGCGGCCGCAGCTTCTGGTGGCTCGTCGGCGCCGAGATCTCCTTCATGGGGATCGCCTCCGGAGTCGCTGCGGCGCTCGCGCGCACCGCGACCCCGGTCGACCAGATCGCCGCCAGCCAGCTCACGGATCCGACCCCGGCCCAGCTGCTGACGGGCGAGCCCCTGCCGCCGCCCGCGAGCGCGATGAACTTCCTCACGCTCTGGAACATCGACCTGGTCTGGCTCCTGGTCTGCTCCTTCGCCATCGCGTTCTACGTCGCCGGAGTGGTGCGCCTGCGCCGCCGCGGCGACCGCTGGCCCCTGCACCGCACGATCCTCTGGATCGCGGGCATGCTCCTCCTGGCCTACATCACGAACGGCGGGGTGAACGCGTACGAGAAGTACCTGTTCAGCGCCCACATGCTCTCGCACATGGTCCTCACCATGGCGGTGCCGCTGCTGCTCGTCCCGGCGGCACCGGTCACGCTCATCGCCCGCGCCGCCGCCCGCCGCACCGACGGCTCCCGCGGTGCCCGCGAGTGGGTGCTGCTCGCCGTGCACTCGCGCTTCGCCACCGCGATCTCGCACCCGATCGTCGCCGCGCTGCTGTTCGTCGGGTCGCTCTGGGGCTTCTACTACTCCCCGCTGTTCCGCTGGGCCACCACGGACCACATCGGCCACGAGTGGATGATCGTCCACTTCCTGATCACCGGGTACCTCTTCGTCAGCGTCCTGATCGGAGTGGACCCGAGCGTGCACCGCGTGCCCTTCGCGATGCGCCTCCTGCTGCTGCTGGGCACCATGGCGTTCCACGCCTTCTTCGGCCTCGCGCTGATGACGGGGGAGGGGCTGCTCCTCGCCGACTGGTACGGAGCGATGGGCTGGGGCACCTCCGCGCTCGCCGATCAGCAGGCGGCCGGCGGCATCGCGTGGAGCATCGGCGAGATCCCCACCCTCGCGCTCGCGATCGTCGTCGCGATGATGTGGAGCCGCTCCGACGCCCGCGAGACCAAGCGCCGCGACCGCCAGGCCGACCGCACCGGAGAGGCCGAGCTCACGGCCTACAACGACCGCCTGGCCGCCCTCCAGAAGCGCGGCTGATCCGCGCCCGGGCCCCGGGGGTCCCTGCGGCCCGCGGGTACAGTGGAGCGGTGACTCAGCCGACCCTCTCCGACGAGCAGCAGCGGGTCTTCGACCTCATCGAGAACACGCGCGAGCACCTGTTCGTCACGGGTCGCGCGGGCACGGGCAAGTCCACCCTGCTCAACCACCTGAGCTGGAACACCGACAAGCAGATCGTCATCTGCGCCCCCACCGGCGTCGCGGCGCTGAACGTCGGCGGCCAGACCATCCACTCGCTCTTCCGACTGCCGATCGGCGTCATCGCCGACTCCGACCTCGACCAGCCGCCCGAGCTGCGCAAGCTCCTCAACACCATCGACACGCTCGTCATCGACGAGATCTCCATGGTCAACGCCGACCTGCTCGACGGGATCGACCGCAGCCTCCGGCAGGCGCGGCAGCGGCGCTCCGAGCCGTTCGGGGGCGTGCAGGTCGTCCTCTTCGGCGACCCGTTCCAGCTCGCACCCGTTCCCGGCGATCCGGAGGAGCGCGCCTACTTCGCCGACCGCTACCGCTCGCTGTGGTTCTTCGACGCCCTCGTCTGGCAGGAGGCGCCGCTGCGGATCGTCGAGCTCGGCCGGATCCACCGGCAGAGCGACGAGCGCTTCAAGTGGATGCTCAACGCGGTCCGCTTCGGCATGGTGACGAAGGAGATCGCCGACGTGCTGAACGCCGCGGGCGCGCGGACGCCTCCGGCGGACGACGCGATCACGCTCGCGACCCGCAACGACACGGTCAACCGCATCAACCAGGCGGCGCTCGCGCGGCTGAAGGGCCCCCTGAAGACCGCCTCGGCCGAGATCAGCGGCGACTTCGGCGGGCGCGCCTATCCGGCGGACCAGAACCTCGAGCTCAAGATCGGCGCGCACGTGATGTTCCTGCGCAACGACTCCGAGCAGCGTTGGGTGAACGGCACGATCGGCCGGGTGACGAAGGTCGCGGGGACGGTGTGGGTCGAGGTGGACGGTGAGGTCCACGAGGTCGAGCCCGCGACCTGGGAGCGCTACCGCTACTCCTACTCCGCCGCGACGAAGAAGCTCACCCGCGAGATCGTCGCCGAGTTCGCGCAGTTCCCGCTCCGCCTGGCGTGGGCGGTCACGATCCACAAGTCGCAGGGCAAGACCTACGACTCCGCCGTGGTCGACCTCGGGCAGCGCGCCTTCGCCCCCGGGCAGACCTACGTGGCGCTCAGCCGCATCACGAGCCTCGAGGGGCTCTACCTGACGCGGCCGCTCCGGCCGAGCGACATCATCGTCGACAAGGACGTGCTGCGCTTCATGTCCGAACGGCGAGCCGAGCCGGCCGCCGTCGCGGAGGCGTCCGCGGACTGACGCCCCGCGGAGGACGTGGGAGCAGGGGCCTCAGGCCGCCGCGCAGGTCCGGGCGAGATCGCGGAACAGCTCCGTCGTCAGCCGGTACGCCTCCGCGACCTCCGCGATGACCCGCTCGCGCTCCTCCTCGTCCCAGCCCGCGGCGTCGAGCTGCTCGCGATAGGTGGCGCGGAAGGCCGACGGTGCGGCGATCTCGCCGAAGAGGAAGAAGCCGACGCCGTTGGTCTCGAAGCCGAACCGCCGCTGCAGCAGCCCGCGGACGATCGCGCAGCCGGAGAGGTCACCGAGGTAGCGCGTGTAGTGGTGGGCGACGAAGCCGCCGCTCCAGCCCGAGGCCACGGTGCGGATCCGGTCGACGTAGGCGCTGGTCGAGGGCAGCGGGCGGATGCGCTCGCGCCAGTCCTCGCCGACGAGGAAGCGCAGGTCCTCCGCGATCGCGGGGAGCCGGGTGAGCTTGGCCGAGAGGAAGGGCTCCGCGACCGGATCGCCGGCCATGTCCTCCGCCACGGCCTCGAGGGCCTCGTAGACGAAGTAGTGCTGCGAGATGAGCGCGATGTAGTCGTCGCGACTGCCGGAGCCGGTCATCAGCGAGGTCATGAAGGCGGCGCCCTCGTCGTCCGCGCCGGACTGCCCGATGCGCAGGCGCAGGGCCTCGGAGAACGGGATGACGTTCGACACGGTGGCCTCCCTCGGCGACTGAGGTCTGCCTTACCTTAGCCGAGCGGAGCCGCTGGGACCAGAGGCGTCAGTGCCCGTGTCCGCCGTCGACGACGGAGTGCATCATCCCGCCCATGTCGCCCGAGCCGCCCGAGGAGGCGGCCATGGCGGGGGTGGCGAGGGCGGAGACGGTGAGCGCGCCGGCCAGGAGTCCTACGAGAGCTCGCGACGGCGAGACGGCCTTCTCCTCGACGCGCGGAGAGCGGAGCGAGACGGCCACCACGGCGACCGCGATCAGCTGGAGGACCGCGGCGGCCAGCGCGGGGAGGGGCTCGGCGAGTGCGCCGAGGGCCAGAGCGAGGGCGAACGCCGCCAGGGAGGCGACCGCGACCACCAGCGCGGAGATCGGCACGACGATCCGGCCGCGTGCCAGGACGAGGATCGCCCAGAGGATCTCGACGGCACCGAGCACTCCGATCACCGGGGCCTGCACGCCCTCGCCGCCGGCGGCGAGCGAGAGGTGGACGAGCCCGGCGCCGAGTCCGGCGAAAGCGGCGTTGCAGCGGGCCACGGTGGTCATGGCGGCTCCTTCGCTGGATCGGGGAAGAAGAGGAGGCCCCGGATCGACACACCGCATCGTGTCGTCCGGGGCCGTTCAGTCCGTCCGCCGCGGAAAACGGCGGGCCCACGGCGGACGGAGTAGAGGGGGGCGGCGGGTGCCGCCCGGGTCAGGCGGTCGCGGTGGTGCGCGTCCTCGCCGTCTTCTCGGTGCCGAGTCCGACTCCCAGGAGCACCAGCGCGCTGGCCAGGTGCAGGAAGTGGTCGGCGGTGTTCAGCGCCAGCACGTTCAGAGCGGTGTCGACCAGGAAGAAGCCGACGATGCCGAGCAGCAGGTACACCGCTCCGACGGTCACGTTGACGGTCTTCGCCGCGGCGACGGTCGACAGGCCCGCGATCAGCAGCGCGCCTCCGATGAGCAGGTGGGCGATGTTGTGCAGCGGGTTCACCTCGAAGATGCCGAGCAGGAGCCCGCCTTTGGTCGAGAGGAACTGCACGCCTCCGGTCACGACGAAGCCGAGGAGCCCGACGACGACGTAGACGGCTCCGAAGAGAGTCGCCAGCAGTCGATTGGGGGATCTGCGCATGGTCTCTTACCTCCTTCGAGCAGCGCCTCTGCGCTGTACTCCCTCTCTTCGTAACCCGGCGCCTGCCGGTTTGGGAACGGGGTGGACTCCGCCGGTCACGGTCAGGACACGAATCGCGATCGCGCGCTCAGCGGCCCTCTCCGGCCCGACGGAGCCCCCGTACAGTGGTGCCGTTCGCAGACGACGGGGGAGTCGCACGGCATGGGATCTCGCAGACGGACGCGGACGGGGCTGCTCGTCGTCCCGGTCCTCGTGCTCGCACTGGCTGGCTGCACGCCCGCCGCCGCCTCGCGCGTGGCGGAGGCGCCCGCGCAGGCGGCGTCGGAGGAGCTCGCCTCCGCCCTGTCGGGGTTCCTCGACGAGACGGTCGGCGTCGCCGGCGCGACCGGAGCGGTCGCCGGGGTCTGGTCGCCGTGGGGCGGCAGCTGGGAGGGCGCGGTCGGCTGGGAGTCGGACGAGCGCACCACCGCCCTCACCACCGACGTGCACCTGCGGCTCGGCACCGGCGGCACCGAGGCGATGACCTGCGACGTGGTCCTCGCCCTCGCCGACTCCGGCCGGGTCGACCTCGACGCCGACGTCGGCGAGATGCTGCGCTCCCTGCCCGGCATCGACGGGCTCACCCTGCGCGAGCTCTGCGCGCACACCTCCGGCCTGGCCGACTTCCGCTCGGCGCTCTGGCCGACCGTGCTCCAGAACCCCCCGCGGCAGTGGCCGACGCTCGAGCTGCTCGCCGCGGCCCAGGTGCGCGGTGCCTCGGCCGAGCCCGGAGCGGCGTGGTCCGACTCCGCCACCGGTCCGCTGCTCGCCGGCATCGTCGCCGCGCAGGTGACCGGTCGGAGCATCGGGGAGCTCTACGACCAGTACGTGGTGCCGCGGTACGGGCTGCGGAGCACGGAGCTGCCCGGCGCCTCCGAGGTCGACCTGCCCGCTCCGTCCCCCCGCGGCTATGCGGTCGCGCTCGACCCGGCGACCGGGGAGAAGCGCTGCGACGTGCGCCTCGACGTCACCGCCGCGTCCCCGTCCGCCCTCGGCGCCGCCGGCGGAGCACTGACCGATCTGGAGGACCTCCGGCGGCTGGCGACGGGTCTCGCGGCCGATCCCGCGGACGACGCCATGTGGCGGGACCCGGTCGTCCAGGGCCAGGGCCGCGCCGACTACCTCCGCGCCGGGCTCGGCGGGCACGAGGCGGGACCCCTCCGCGGCTTCTCGGGCCTCGCGCCCGGCTTCGTCACCGCGGCGTACTCCGACCCGGTCTCGGGCCTGACCGTGGCCGTCTCGATCAACAGCTCGACGCCCGGCGGGGACTTCGCCGCGACGGTCGCCCGCACCCTGGCCGCCATCGCGGTCGAGCAGGGAGCCGCGGCGGGAGCCGAGGGCCTGCCCCAGCTCCCGTGGACGGCCGACGGCGAGCGCGGCGCCGTGCAGGGGACCCCGACGCGCTGCTGATCCGGCGGCGCCCTACTCTGGTGCCATGCCGATCACTCCCGACACCAAGGACTGGACCTGGGTCCTCGAGCGCCCGTGCCTCGAGTGCGGTTTCGACGCCTCGCTCGTCGACGCCGACGAGGTCGCCGAGCTCATCCGCGAGAACGCCGCCGCCTGGCCCTACGTGCTCGACCGCGACGACGCGGCGGGCCGGCCCGACGACGAGACCTGGTCGCCGCTCGAGTACGCCGCGCACGTGCGCGACGTGCACCGCATCTACCGCACCCGTGTGCAGCTGATGCTCGCCGGCGACGACCCGCTCTACCCCAACTGGGACCAGGACGTCACCGCCGTGGAGGAGCGCTACGACCAGCAGGACCCCGCGACGGTCGGCCGCGAGCTGGTCGAGGCGGCTGAGCGCATCGCCGAGGTGTTCGACTCCGTCGCCGGCGCCCAGTGGCAGCGCCGAGGCCGCCGCAGCGACGGCGCGGCGTTCACGGTCGACACGATCGCCCGCTACTACCTGCACGACGTCCAGCACCACCTGCACGACGTGCAGGGCTGAGCTCAGGTGTCGATGAGCTGGGGATTGAGGAACGAGAGCGTCCGCGCGTAGGCGAGCGCCGCGGAGGCGGGGCTGACCGCGTCGCGCAGGTTGCCGTTCGCGAAATGCCGCTGCGTGTCCGGGTAGGTGTGCGCCGTGACCGGCGTCCCCGACTCCTTCAGCCGTCCGACGAACGACTCCGGGTCGTCGCCCGCGGGCCACTCGTCGCTCTGCGCGTAGTGCAGGAGGGTGGGGCACGGGACCAGCACGTGCTCCTCCGCACCGAGGGTGGCGTAGTACGCGACCACCGCGTCCACGAGCCCGGTGCCCGCGGCGAGCAGCCCGAGGCGGCCGCCGAAGCCGAAGCCGATGACGGCGCTGCGCGGCGCCCCGGCCGCGACTCCGGTGCCGACCGCCTCGGCGACGGCGGCGAGGGTGCGGTCCTGCGCGGCCATCGCGGCGAGGTCGCGCGCGTCCTCCGGGGAGAGCGTGGCCCAGCCGTCGTAGAGGTCGGGCACGAGCACGTGGTAGCCGTGCTTCGCCACGGCCTCGGCGAACGGCTCCAGCCACGGCAGGCGCCCGAACACGTCGTGCAGCACGACCACCACGGGCCGGCCGGGGTGCCCGTACTCGAGGGCGACGCCCGGCGACGGGATCTGGACGAGCTCTGTCACCCCTCCACCCTGCCCTCTGCGTCCCGCGATCCCGCGCGCTGCCGCGGATCCGCCCGGCGTGTCGCGTCGAAACGCCGCGCGGGCGCCTCACCGCTCCGCGCGGCCGTGCGGCTTCAGCGGCAGGACGACCTGCTCGCGCAGGTGCTCGTAGACGACCGAGGTGCGCACGTCGGCGACCTCGCGGCGCTGCGTCAGCTCGTCGATGACGAAGGCGTAGAGGTCCTGGTTGTCGCGGACGGCGACGTGGATGATGAAGTCCTCCGAGCCGGAGGTGACGAACACGCCGACCGTCTCGTCGAGGCCGGCGACCCAGTCGCGGAAGGCCTCGATGATCTCGCGCGACGGCGGACGGATGCGGACCGCGATCAGCGCCTGCACGCCGCGCCCGAGGGCCGCGAAGTCGAGAGTGAGCGTCGCGCCGGTGATGACGCCGCGGCGCCGGAGGCTCCTCGTGCGGTCGAGGGCGGTGGTCGGCGAGACGTGCACGGCGGCTGCGAGGTCACGGTTCGTGATCCGTGCATCCGACTGCAGGACCTGCAGGATCCGGACGTCGAGTTCGTCGAGTGCCGCTCCTGGGCCGTTCTGCTGGTCGTTCATACGGAGATCCTGCCGAAGGGGAGCCCTCCTGCCTACTCTTCGTGACGTCACTTCGCACGAACCGAGGAGCAGCATGACCATCCCCGCCCCCGACGCCGTCGGCTTCCACCCCGACGAGATCGACACCGCCGCGCCCACCCGCTCGGCCCGCCTCAAGTGGGTGGTCGTCGTCGACGAGTCCCTCCCCGCCGGCCGCGCCGTGAACGCCGCGATCTGCGTGGGCGCCGCGACGGCCGCGCACGTCGCGGGACTGCTCGGACCGAGCCCCGCCGACGCGTCCGGATCGCTGCATCCCGGTCTGCCGTGGGCCGGCTGCACGGTCCTCGCCGCCGACGCGGCCACCCTGCTCACGATCCGCGCGAAGGCCGAGGCGCACGACGGGACGTTCGTCGCCGACATGCCCGCGTCGGCGCAGGCCACCCGGGTGTACGACGAGTACCGGGAGGCGGTGGCGGCGAGCGGCTCCGACGAGCTGCAGTACCTCGCGGTCAGCCTGGTGGGGCCGAGGAACCGGATCGACAGGATCGTCGGGCGGCTGCGGCTGCTGGGATGACGGTCGCCGCTGCGCTGCCGGACGCCGCTGGGCTGACGGACGCCGCTGGTCTGCCGGTTGCCGCTGCAGCGCCGGAGGAGGAGCCGCTCGCGTCGGGCCGGAGGAGGAGCCGCTCGCGTCGGGCCGGAGGACCGGCCGCAGACGAGGGGGGGAGGAGAGCGAGTGACGGGAATCGAACCCGCGCCATCTGCTTGGGAAGCAGAAGTTCTACCATTGAACTACACTCGCGTGGCGCCGCTCGGGCGCACCAGGACATCGTAGCAAGGCCCGGAGCCGGCCCATGCCCCCGGGTCGCGCCACGCCCTAGGATCGCAGCGTGCTCCTCTCCGACCGCGACATCTCGCTCGAACTCGCCTCCGGCCGCGTGGGGCTCGCCCCGCACGATCCGTCGATGCTGCAGCCGTCGTCCGTCGATGTGCGCCTCGACCGCTTCTTCCGGCTGTTCGACAACCACCGCTACCCGTACATCGATCCGGCCGAGGACCAGCCCGAGCTGACCCGCCTGGTCGAGACGCCGCAGGGCGAGCCGTTCATCCTCCACCCGGGAGAGTTCGTGCTCGGCTCGACCTACGAGGAGGTGTCGCTGCCGGACGACATCGCGGCGCGCCTCGAGGGCAAGAGCTCGCTCGGACGGCTCGGACTGCTGACCCACTCGACCGCCGGTTTCATCGATCCGGGCTTCACCGGCCACGTCACCCTCGAGCTCAGCAACGTCGCGACGCTCCCCATCACGCTCTGGCCGGGGATGAAGATCGGCCAGATGTGCTTCTTCCGCCTCAGCTCGCCCGCCGAGAAGCCCTACGGCTCGGCGGAGTACAGCTCGCGGTACCAGGGCCAGCGCGGTCCGACCGCGTCGCGGTCGGCGCTCAACTTCCACCGCACGGACGTCTACACCGACTGACTCCGGCGCAGGGATCAGGGCGCGGGGGTCAGCCCAGCAGGCGGGGGAGCTGCAGCACGAGCCAGGGGGAGAACGCCCAGGGGGTCGAGCGGACGGCGGCGAGCGTCGCCTCGGCGTCGACCCACTCGTAGTCCATGACCTCGTCGAGGCGCGGATCGAGGGCGTCGCGGCTCGACAGCGTCGCCGTGTAGACGGGGCAGATCTCGTTCTCGACGACGCCGGACGCGTCGACCGCGCGGTAGCGGAAGTCCGGCAGGGCGACCTCCAGCGTGGCCAGCCGGGCGCCGAGCTCGCGCTCGGCCCGGCGGACGACGGCGTCCTCGATCCGCTCGCCCGGGGCGGGGTGCCCGCAGAAGGAGTTGGTCCAGACGCCCGGCCAGGTGCGCTTCTCGAGTGCGCGGCGGGTCACCAGAAGCGCGCCGTCCGGGGAGAAGACGTGGCAGGAGAACGCGAGGTGCAGGGGAGTGGCCGTGTCGTGCACGGTCGCCTTGTCGGCGACCCCCACGGCGTTCCCTGCCTCGTCGAGGAGGACCACCTGCTCGATCCGGTCCGTCTGCACAGTGGCGGCTGGCGAAGTCATACCCGCAAGTCAAGCACGCCGCAACACATCAGCCGGCTTATCGTCCTGGTTCTCCCCTTTGTTAGCCTTCCCACGTGGATACGCGCGACCCCGTGGTTCTGTCCCGGTTGAGGCAGGAGCACGTCGATGCCGTCCTGGACAGGTTCTTCTCGTTGGCGAGGTCCCGGGCGGTGCGTCTCGGACCCCGCTACCTGACCCTCTGGCAGACGCTGGAGGCCAACACCCGCGGCGGCAAGCGCTTCCGCCCGCTGATGGTGATCTCGGCGTACGAGGCCCACGGCGGCCAGGATCCGGAGGCCGCCGCCCATCTCGGCGCGGCGTTCGAGCTGCTGCACACCGCGCTGATCGTGCACGACGACGTGATCGACCGCGACTTCGTGCGCCGCGGCGGCCCGAACGTCTCGGGCAGCTACCGCGACGAGGCGACGACCGCGGGCCTCTCCATCCCGATCGCCGAGCACCGCGGCACCTCGGTGGCCGTGATCGCCGGGGACCTCGCCCTCACCGGCGCCCACCGCCTCGTCGAGGGCGTCGGCGCCTCCGACGGCGTGCGGGCCCGCCTGCTCACCCTGCTCGACGAGGCCGTCTTCGCCTCCGCCGCGGGTGAGCTGGCCGATGTGGACTTCTCCCTCATGCCGGGCATGCCCTCGGTCGACGAGGTGCTCGAGATGGAGCGCCTCAAGACGGCCGTCTACTCGTTCGAGGCGCCGCTGCAGGCCGGAGCGATCCTCGCCGGGGCCTCGGACGCCGCGGTGGACGCCCTCGGCGAGTTCGGCCGCTGGATCGGCATCGCCTATCAGATCGTCGACGACCTGCTCGGGGTCTTCGGCTCGGAGGGGCAGACCGGCAAGACCACGCTGGGCGACCTCCGCGAGGGCAAGCGCACCGTCCTCATCGCCCACGCGGCCGGCACCGACTGCTGGCCCGACATCGAGGCGCTGATCGGCGACGAGCACCTCGCGCCCGAGACCGCGGAGAAGGTGCGCGGCATCCTCGAGGAGTGCGGCGCCCGCAGCTACGCCGAGGGGCTCGCGAACCAGTTCGCCGATCGCGCCTGGGCGGCTCTGGAGACGCCCGCGGTGTCGGAGGCGTTCCGCAACGAGGTCCGCCCGCTCGTGGCCAGCGTGGTCGGGCGCACCCGATGAGCGCTGTCCGCCACGCGCGGATGCGCGCGACGATGCGCTCCGCCCGGCCGAGCCCCCGTACGGTGGCACGATGAGCCGCCAGAGCGAACTGTACGACCGCGTCGCGCACGAGTCGTCCGCGCAGGTGATCCGCCGCTACTCCACCTCCTTCGGGCTGGCCACGCGCCTGCTCGCCCCGGGCGTCCGCGAGCGGGTGGAGGACGTCTACGCCCTCGTGCGCGTCGCCGACGAGATCGTCGACGGCGTCGCCGAGGAGGCCCGTCTCGACCGGGCCGCGGTGGAGGAGTCCCTCGACGCCTTCGAGGCCGAGACCGAGCGCGCGCTCGCCTCCGGCTACAGCTCCAACCTCGTGATCCACGCCTTCGCTCGGACCGCGCGGGCGACCGGATTCGGCACCGAGCTCACCCGGCCGTTCTTCGCGTCGATGCGCGCCGACCTCCGCGAGACCGAGCACACCCCCGAGTCCTTCGAGGCCTACGTCTACGGCTCCGCCGAGGTCGTCGGGCTGATGTGCCTGCACGTGTTCCTCGCGGCGCCGGACGCGGGGCTCGTCTCCGAGGCCGCCCGCGAGCGGCTCGTGGCCGGAGCGCGCCGCCTGGGCGCCGCGTTCCAGAAGGTCAACTTCCTCCGCGATCTCGCCGCCGACGTCGACGGCCTCGGCCGCAGCTACTTCCCCGGAGTCGACCCGCGGGCGTTCTCCGAGCGCGACAAGGCCTCGCTGCTCGCCGACCTCGACGACGACCTCGCCGAGGCCGCCGCCATCGTGCCCGAGCTCCCGCGCTCGAGTCGGCGCGCGGTCCTGCTGGCCCACTCCCTCTTCGCCGCCCTGGCCGACCGGATCCGCGCGACGCCCGCCGAGGAGCTCCTCCGCGCCCGCGTCAGCGTGCCCACGGCCGCCAAGGCGGCGCTCGCGGCGAAGGCGGCCGTGTCGACGCTCGGCCCGCGCCTGGGCCCCGGCCCCGTCCGCGCGACCCGCTCGAGGACAGGCCCGCACCGCGCCGTCGTCATCGGCGGGGGGATCGGCGGACTCGCCTCCGCCGCGCTGCTCGCGCGCGACGGCTACGACGTGACCCTCCTGGAGGCGCGCGAGGCCGTCGGCGGCCGCGCCGGCTCGTGGGAGCACGAGGGCTTCCGCTTCGACACCGGTCCCTCCTGGTACCTGATGCCCGAGGTGTTCGACCACTTCTTCCGCCTCATGGGCACCAGCGCCGAGGAGCGCCTCGACCTCGTCACGCTCGATCCCGGCTACCGGGTCTACAGCGAGGGCGTCGACGAGCCGATCGACGTGCTCGCCGACCTCGAGTCGAACCTCGCGCTCTTCGAGAGCATCGAGCCCGGAGCGGGCGAGCGGATGCGCGCCTACCTCGACTCCGCGCGCGACACCTACGAGATGGCCAAGCGCCGCTTCCTCTACACGAGCTTCTCGTCCTTCCTCCCGCTGCTGCGCCGCGACGTGCTCAGCCGGACCGGGAGGCTCGGCCGCCTGCTGCTCACTCCGCTCGACACGTTCGCGGCGACGGCGGTCACCGACAACCGGCTGCGCCAGATCCTCGGCTACCCGGCCGTCTTCCTCGGCTCCTCGCCGTTCGCCGCGCCGAGCATGTACCACCTGATGAGCCACCTCGACCTCGCCGACGGCGTGCTCTATCCGATGGGCGGATTCACGAAGCTGATCGAGGCGGTCGCCGACGTCGCCGAGGAGGCCGGCGTCACCGTCCGCACGTCCTCGCCCGCGACGCGGATCCTCACCGCCCGCTCGCCCCGCGGCCGACGCCGCGGCGCCGAGGTCGTCGGAGTCGAGTTCACGGGCCCCGACGGCACGGAGCGGATCCCCGCCGACCTGGTCGTCAACGCCTCCGACCTCTTCACCACCGAGCAGTCGCTCCTCCCCGAGGAGCTGCGGACCTACCCGCCCGCCTACTGGGAGAAGCGCGAGCCCGGCCCGAGCGCCGTCCTCGTCCTCCTGGGCGTGCGCGGGGAGCTGCCCGAGCTCGAGCACCACACCCTGCTCTTCACGAAGGACTGGCGCGACAACTTCGACAAGATCTTCGGCGAGCACCCGACCGTCCCCGATCCCGCGTCGATCTACGTCTGCCGCCCGAGCGCGACCGACGCGAGCACGGCTCCGGAGGGGCACGAGAACCTGTTCGTGCTGGTGCCGATCCCGGCCGACACCTCGATCGGCCACGGCGGAGTCGACGGCGCGGGCGACGCGCGCGTCGAGGCCATCGCCGACCAGGCCATCGCGCAGATCGCGTCCTGGACCGGCGCGACCGACCTGGCCGAGCGGATCGTCGTCCGCCGCACCATCGGCCCGGCCGACTTCGAGAGCGACCTCGGCGCCTGGCGCGGCTCGATGCTCGGACCGGCCCACGTCCTCTCGCAGAGCGCCTTCTTCCGGGCCGGAAACGTCAGCCGGCACGTCGACGGCCTGCTCTTCGCCGGCAGCTCCACGATCCCCGGCATCGGCCTGCCGATGTGCATCATCAGCGCCGAGGTCATGCTCAAGCGCGTGCGCGGCGACGTGTCGACCGAGCCGCTGCCCGTGCGGGAGGCGCCGTCCGCTCCGGTCGCGCCCGTCGCCGTGGGGGAGTAGGCGTGGGGATCCTCTACCTGCTCGCGCTCCTCGTCTCGATCACCGGGATGATCGTGCTCGACCGCCGCTTCCGGCTGTTCTTCTGGGCGGACGCGCGACGCGCGGCGATCGTGCTGCCCGTGGGCGTCGCGTTCTTCCTGGTCTGGGACCTCGTGGGGATCGGCCTGGGCGTCTTCTTCCGCGGAGAGACCTCCTACATGACCGGCCTGCAGATCGCGCCGGAGCTCCCGGTCGAGGAGGTCCTCTTCCTCACCCTGCTCTGCTACCTGACGATGGACGTGCACGGCTTCCTCTCGCAGCGCGTCGCCCGGCGAGCGGAGGCGCGCGCGTGACCTACCTCCTCCTCAACGCCGTGTTCCTCGCGGTGGTGCTGGTGCTGCTGCTGCTCGCGCTGCGCCGACGCGTCCTGCGCCTGCCCGCCGTCCTCGGCACGCTCGCCGTGCTGCTGGTGATGACCGCCGTGTTCGACAACATCATGATCGGAGTGGGCCTGCTGGTCGCCTACGACGACGACCTGATCTCGGGCATCCGGATCGGTGTCGCTCCGATCGAGGACTTCGCCTACGCGATCGCCGCGGCCCTCGCCCTCCCGGCGCTCTGGGTGCTCCTGCCCTCGCGTCGTCGGAGCGAGCCGTGAACCGGCTGCGCGCGCTGTTCGTCTCGAGCCGCCCGCTGAGCTGGGTCAACACCGCCTACCCGTTCGCCGCGGCGTACCTGCTGACCACCCGCGAGATCGACCTCGCCTTCGTGCTCGGCACGATCTACTTCCTCATCCCCTACAACCTCGCGATGTACGGGATCAACGACGTCTTCGACTACGAGTCCGACCTGCGGAACCCCCGCAAGGGCGGCGTCGAGGGCGCCGTGCTCGACCGGAGCGAGCACCGCGCGACGCTGATCGCGGCGGTGGCCACGAACGTGCCGTTCCTGGTGGCGCTCGTGCTGCTCGGATCCCCGGTCTCGTGGCTGGTCCTCGCGATCAGCGTCTTCGCGGTGATCGCCTACAGTGCGCCGGGGCTCCGCTTCAAGGAGCGTCCGTTCGTCGACTCGCTGACCTCGGCGACCCACTTCGTCAGCCCGGCCGTCTACGGGATCGCCCTCGCGGGCACCGTGGTCACCGGACCTCTCGTGGCGCTGCTCGTGGCGTTCTTCCTCTGGGGGATCGCGAGCCACGCCTTCGGCGCGGTGCAGGACATCCTGGCCGACCGGGCGGGCGGCATCGGCTCGATCGCGACCGTGATCGGAGCGAAGGCGACCACGCGCTTCGCC
This sequence comes from Rathayibacter sp. AY1E6, assembly GCF_002931115.1. NCBI lineage: Bacteria > Bacillati > Actinomycetota > Actinomycetes > Micrococcales > Microbacteriaceae > Rathayibacter > Rathayibacter sp. AY1E6. The sequence goes on from NZ_PSVK01000005.1 coordinate 67,917, forward strand.
ATCGCCGCCTACGTCGCGAGCGGCCTGCTCCTGCTCCTGCTGCCCTGGCCGGGGACTCTCGCGGCGATCCTCGCGGTGCCGTACGCGGTGAGCATCTGGCCGTACCGGTCGCTCGAGGACGCCGAGGCGGAGCGGGCGAATGCGGGCTGGAAGCGCTTCCTCGCGCTGAACTTCCTGACCGGCTTCCTCGTCACGCTCCTGCTGATCGTGTTCTGGATCGCCACGGTCTGATCCGCGGCCGCCGGCGCGGGGAGGTCCTCGCCCGCGTCTCCGCGGGCCGGGCCCCGTCAGTCCCGGCGGGCGGGCGGCGCGAGCCGCGGCTCCGGCACGACGGGGGCGGTGGCCGGCGGGCGGCGCACCGGCAGGAGCAGCACCAGCCCCACGGCGAGGACGAGGACGAGCCCGAGGATGCCCCAGTACTGCACGTTCGCCTCGCCGCTGCCCGAGACGGCCGCGGCGATCGAGACGGCGGCTGCGAAGGCGGCGGGCGCGAGGAACGAGGCCGCCCGCCCGGTGGTCGCGTAGAGGCCGAAGATCTCGCCCTCGCGTCCCTCCGGGATGAGGCGGGCCAGGTAGCTGCGGCTCGCCGACTGCGCCGGGCCGACGAACAGGCACAGCAGCAGGCCGAAGATCCAGAACACCGTGCTCCCCCCGTCGTGCAGGACGAAGACGGCGGTGCCGCAGACGACCAGGCCGATGAGCGAGGCGACGATCACGGCCTTGGGGCCGATGCGGTCGTCGAGCGCGCCGACCGAGATGGTCGCCACTCCGGCCACGACGTTCGCGGCGATGGCGAAGAGGATCACCTCGCCGGCGTCGAAGCCGAAGGTGCCCTGCGCCAGCACGCCGCCGAAGGTGAAGACCCCGGTGAGCCCGTCGCGGAACACCGCGCTGGCGATGAGGAAGGCCACGGTGCTGCGGCTCTCGCGCCAGAGGGCGGCGACCTGCGCGAAGAGCGCGCGGTAGGAGGCGATCACGCCGACGCGCTCCGCCCGGCTCGCGCGCGCCGGCGTCTCCGGCACCGCGACCAGCACAGGGAGGGCGAAGACGGCGAACCACACGCCGGCGACCAGGATCGAGACGCGCACGTCGAGGCCGTCGTCCCCCGTCACTCCGAAGAGCCCGACCTCGGGCGAGATGAAGCCGAAGTACACGATCAGCAGCAGGACGATCCCGCCGACGTAGCCCATGCCCCACCCGAAGCCGGAGACGCGGCCGATGGTCGCCCGGGTCGAGACCTGGAGGAGCATCGCGTTGTAGTTGACGCTCGCGAACTCGAAGAAGACCGTGCCGACCGCGAGCAGTCCGAGTCCCAGCCAGAGGAGGGCCGGGTCGGGGCGCACGAGGAACATCAGCAGGATGCAGAGGACGACGACGGCGGAGTGGATCCCCAGCCAGAGTCGGCGGCGCCCGCCGAGGTCGGCCCGGCGGCCGGTGATCGGCGCGATGACGGCGACGACCACGCCGGCGGCGGCGAGGGACCAGCCGAGCGCGGCCGAGACTCCGCTCGAAGTGCCGAAGAGCCCGTCGGTGGTCAGGTAGACGGTGAAGACGAAGGTGGTCACCACCGCGTTGAAGGCCGATCCGCCCCAGTCCCACAGGCCCCAGGCGAGGACGGGCCAGCGGCCGGTGCGCGTCGTCATGGGCCCACCGTAGGGGGAGGAGGTGAACGGCCGGAAGCGGCGGGACCCGTGAGTCCGAGAGTTGAGCCGATGCGACTCAACTTCTCGCCTCCGGACTTGACGCGAGACGACAGATGCGTAAACTTGAGCGTGCGGGGCTCAACTCCCGCAGAGGATTCCGCACCACCCGTCAACTGACCGGCAGCCGCCCGCGCGACGCCGATCGCGAAGGAGAACAACGCATATGTCCCGTGCCGTAGGCATCGACCTGGGAACCACCAACTCTGTCGTGGCCGTCCTCGAGGGAGGCGAGCCCACCGTCATCGCCAACGCCGAGGGCTTCCGCACCACGCCGTCCGTCGTGGCGTTCACCAAGGACGGGGAGGTGCTCGTCGGCGAGACCGCGAAGCGCCAGGCCGTCACCAACGTCGACCGCACCATCGCGTCGGTCAAGCGCCACATGGGCACCGACTGGACCTTCGGCGTCGAGGACAAGAAGTACACCCCGCAGGAGATCTCGGCCCGCATCCTGGGCAAGCTCAAGCGCGACGCGGAGCAGTACCTGGGCGACAAGGTGACCGACGCGGTCATCACCGTCCCGGCCTACTTCAACGACGCCGAGCGCCAGGCGACCAAGGACGCCGGCGAGATCGCCGGACTCAACGTCCTGCGCATCATCAACGAGCCCACCGCGGCCGCGCTGGCCTACGGCCTCGACAAGGGCAAGGAGGACGAGCTCATTCTCGTCTTCGACCTCGGCGGCGGAACGTTCGACGTCTCCCTCCTCGAGGTGGGCAAGGACGACGACTTCTCGACCATCCAGGTCCGTGCGACCTCGGGCGACAACCGCCTCGGCGGCGACGACTGGGACCAGCGCGTCGTCGACCACCTGGTCAAGCGCTTCAAGGACTCGACCGGCGTCGACGTCTCGAAGGACAAGATCGCGCGTCAGCGCCTCAAGGAGGCCGCGGAGCAGGCGAAGAAGGAGCTCTCCTCGAGCACCTCGACCAGCATCCAGCTGCCCTACCTCTCGCTCACCGAGAACGGCCCGGCGAATCTCGACGAGACGCTCACCCGCGCCAAGTTCGAGGAGCTCACCAGCGACCTGATCGAGCGCACCCGCAAGCCCTTCACCGACGTCATCGCCGAGGCGGGCGTCAAGGTCGAGGACATCGCGCACGTGGTCCTCGTCGGTGGCTCGACCCGCATGCCGGCCGTGGCCGAGCTCGTCAAGAAGCTCACCGGCGGCAAGGAGCCCAACAAGGGCGTCAACCCGGACGAGGTCGTCGCCGTCGGCGCCGCGCTGCAGGCCGGCGTCCTCAAGGGCGAGCGCAAGGACGTCCTCCTGATCGACGTGACCCCGCTCTCGCTGGGCATCGAGACCAAGGGCGGGATCATGACCAAGCTCATCGAGCGCAACACCGCGATCCCGACCAAGAGGTCCGAGACCTTCACCACGGCCGACGACAACCAGCCGTCCGTCGCGATCCAGGTCTTCCAGGGCGAGCGCGAGTTCACCCGCGACAACAAGAACCTGGGCACGTTCGAGCTGACCGGCATCGCGCCGGCCCCGCGCGGCATCCCGCAGGTCGAGGTCACCTTCGACATCGACGCCAACGGCATCGTCCACGTGTCCGCGAAGGACAAGGGCACCGGCAAGGAGCAGTCGATGACGATCACGGGCGGCTCGTCGCTGCCCAAGGACGACATCGACCGCATGGTCCGCGAGGCCGAGGAGCACGCCGCCGAGGACAAGGCCCGCCGCGAGGCCGCCGAGATCCGCAACAACGCCGAGACCCTGGCGTACTCGATCGACAAGCTGATCAAGGACAACGAGGACAAGCTGCCCGAGGACGTCAAGTCCGAGGTGCAGGGAGACGTCGACGCGCTGAAGACCGCGCTCGCCGGCGACGACGACGCGGCCGTCAAGACCGCGTTCGACGCCCTCAACGCCTCGCAGACCAAGATCGGCCAGGCGATCTACTCCCAGGACCAGGCCGCGCAGAGCGCCCCCGCGGACGCTCCGGCCGACGGTGACAAGAAGGACGACGAGGACATCGTCGACGCCGAGGTCATCGACGAGGACGAGCCGAAGGACACGAAGTAGCCATGGCAGCCGAGAACGAGCCCCAGGACCTCCCCGAGGAGCAGCCGGCCACCGGCGGCGAGGCGGGAGCCGAGGCGGCGCAGGACGCCCAGGACCAGGAGGGCCTCATCGAGGCCGAGGGGCCCGACGTCGAGACCAGCCTCTCGGACGCCGACCTCTCGTTCCTCTCGGGACAGTCCAGCGCCGAGACGCTCGCGGCCGAGCACCTCGCCGACCTCCAGCGGGTGACCGCCGAGTACGCGAACTACCGCAAGCGCACCGAGGCCAACCGCCAGGTCGACAAGGAGCGGGCGATCGGCGACGCGGTGAAGGTCATCCTCCCCGTGCTCGACGACCTCGACCGCGCCGAGAAGCACGGCGACCTCGCCGAGGGCGGGCCCTTCACGGCCATCGCGCAGAAGCTGCGCGGCGGAGTGGAGAAGCTCGGCCTGGTGAAGACCGGCGCCGTGGGCGACCTGTTCGACCCGAACATCCACGAGGCGATCTTCCAGCAGCCCACCCCCGGCGCCGAGACCTCCACGGTCGCGGACGTCGTCGAGGCGGGCTACTACCTCGGAGGCTCGCTGCTGCGGGCCGCCAAGGTGGTCGTGGCAGTCCCCGCCGACTGACCCCGCCACCGGCACCACCACCGCGGAGGACCCCGCCCCGCTCGGCAGCACGCTGCCGGACTTGGGCGGGGTCCCTCGCCGCATTCGACACAGGAAGAGGCACATGGCCAGCCAGGATTGGTTCGACAAGGACTTCTACAAGGTCCTCGGCGTGTCCAAGGACGTCTCCGCCGCGGACCTGAAGAAGACCTACCGCAAGCTCGCCCGCCAGTTCCACCCCGACTCCAACCCGGGGGACGCGAAGGCCGAGGCGCGCTTCAAGGAGATCAGCGAGGCGTACACCGTGCTCTCGGACGCCGAGCAGCGCAAGGAGTACGACCAGATCCGCGCCATGGGCGGCGGGGCGCGCTTCACCGCGGGCGGCCAGCCCGGAGGGTTCGACGACGTCTTCGGCGGCATGTTCGGCCAGGGCGGGCGCACCTCCTACAGCACCCAGCAGGGCCCGCCGCCCGGCTTCGAGGACATCCTCGGCGGCATGTTCGGCGGCGGAGGCAGCCGTTTCGGCCAGCCCAGCGGCGGCTACCGCGGCTTCGGCGGCCCGCAGAAGGGCGCCGACGTCACCGCCAGCACCACCATCGACTTCCGCACCGCGACCCGGGGTGACACCGTCCAGCTGCAGACCGGCGACGGGCGCACCCTCTCGGTGCGCATCCCGGCCGGCGTGGCCGACGACCAGAAGATCCGCGTCCGCGGCAAGGGCCGCCCCAGCCCGGACGGCGGTGATCCCGGCGACCTGGTGCTCACTGTCTCGGTCCGCAAGCATCCGGTGTTCGAGCGCGACGGGCTGAACCTGCGCGTGACGGTCCCCGTGACCTTCGTCGAGGCGGTCTTCGGCGCGACGATCGAGGTGCCGACCCTCGGCGGCGAGCCCGTCAAGCTCCGGGTCGCCGCAGGCACCCCGAGCGGCCGCGTCCTGCGTGTCAAGGGCCGCGGCGTCACGACTCCCAAGGGCACGGGCGACCTGCTCGCCGTCCTGCAGGTTGCCGTCCCGAGCCACCTGTCCGCCGCCGCCCGTGAGGCCCTCGAGGCCTACGCCGCCGCCGAGCCGGACGAGGACCCGCGCGAGGACATCCTGGAGAAGGCCCGCTACTAGCACCGGATCGGCGCGACCGGTCGGAGGAGGAGACATGGACGAGAACACGCCCGTCTTCGCGATCGCCGTCGCCGCCGAGCTGGCGGGGATGCACCCGCAGACGCTCCGGCAGTACGACCGGCTCGGGCTCGTGAGCCCGACCCGCACCGCGGGCAAGTCGCGCCGCTACTCGATGCGCGACGTGGTGCAGCTGCGCGAGGTCGCCCGGCTCTCCTCCGAGGGCGTCTCTCTCGAGGGCATCGCGCGCATCCTGCAGCTCGAGAACCAGGTGCAGTCGCTCTCGCAGCGGGTGCGCGAGCTGGAGTCGGCCCTCGCCGACGAGCTCCTGAACCGACCGGGCCGCCGCGTGTTCGCCGCCGGACTCGAGGGGGACGTGGTCACTCTGCGCCACGGCACGCGCGCGCAGCGCCGGACCGAGCTGGTCGTCTGGCGCCCCGCGCCACGATCAGGGGCCGCCGACGACGCCACACCCTGAACGAGGGGTAGCCTGACCGGGCGCCGCCCCGTCATCGCGGCGCCCGTCCCTCCGCTCGGGGCGGAGAGCAGGAGGACCGCCGTGGACCACGACAGCAGCACCCCGCGCGACGAGCGCGACGCCCGCCGGGAGCAGGCCGCCCAGGAGCAGTCCACCCAGGAGCAGGTGTCGAACGCTGCTCGACAGGAGCAGGCCCCGGACTCCACGCGCGCGTCCCGCAGGACGCCCGTCGTCCCCGACAACGGGTTCTCCCGCGAGTCCTACGCGATCCACGCCACCCGCAGCGACCTCCCCCTCTTCTCGGAGGCGCTGAACGCCGGCCGCGACGACTCCGGCTGGCTGTCGTCGCTCTCGAGCACCCTCGCCGGACCCACCGGGCCGGTCGGCTCCCCGGACTCGGCCGCCGAGACGGCGCAGGCCGCGCTCGACCGCCGCACCCGCCGTCGGAGAGACGAGTCCGACTCCTGAGCCGCGGCTCCGGCTAGTCGCGCAGGCGCGTGGCGGCCATCCGGGCGTCGACCAGGCGGCCGCCGCTGAGGCGGGCGAGGATCACGGAGCCGAACGGCAGCGCGCGCACGAGGGGCAGACCCTCGACCCGCTCCTCGTCCGTGTAGCCGAGGAGGACGTACATCCCGACCACGGCGATCGCGGCGATCGTCGCGACCCGCGCCGGGATCTGGTCCATCGTGCCGCCTCCGCCGTCGATCGGCTCGGCGAGCGTGACGCACATGAGGAAGATCGACGCGTAGACCGCCAGGTGCACGTGGGAGCGGCTCCACGGGCGCGCGAGCGCGGCGATCGGCAGGATCCAGAGGGCGTACCAGGGGTGGATGGCGGTCGACGCCGTCACGAACGCGAGCAGCGCACCGGACAGGCGGGCGAGCGGATCGATGGAGCGCCGCGACAGCATGAGGCGCGCAGCGATCAGGCCGGCGAGCCCGAGCGCGAGGATCTTGACCACGGCGATCGCCGCGGCGGGGTCGTGACCGGTGAACTCGACGGCGCGGGAGACCGAGACCGTGACGAACGACATCGGCGCGTACCAGTGCAGGATCGAGCCGGGCACGACCATCGCCGCGACCCAGCCGACCCCGACGCCCGCGAGCAGCCCGACGGCGACCACGAGGCCGAGCGCTCCGGCGCCCGTCCAGAGCCAGCCGCGGGTGCGCTCACGCCACGTCGCGTCGTGGCGCAGCCACAGGAGCGCGAGCACGGGGAGCGCGATCACGGCGATCGGCTTGATCGCGATCGCTCCGGCCATCAGCACGACGGCGGCGATGCGCCGGTCGGTCTGGGCGTAGTAGAGCGACGCGAGGATGAGCGCCAGCATCACGGAGTCGTTGTGGCCGGCGACGACGAAGAGCACGAGGGTCAGCGGGTTGGCGACGATCGTCCAGGCGGTGAGCGGGACCGAGAGGCCGCGCAGGCGCGCCAGGCGGAGCGCGTAGACGGCCATGACGGCCACGCCCGCGACCGACACGGCGCGGAGCATCGCGATCGAGAGCTCCGGTGCGCCGTAGCCCGCGAACTGCACGGCGGTGCGCTCGATCAGGAGGTAGAGGGGCCCGTAGGGCGTGGGCGTGTCGGCCCAGAGCGGGTCGACGCCGAGGTCGAACCAGCCCGGGAGCGTCGCGACGCCGTGGGTGTAGGGGTCGATGCCCTGGGTCATCAGGCGACCCTGCGCCACGTAGGAGAACATGTCGTGGCTGAACAGCGGCACCGTCACGAGGAGCGGAGCGGTCCAGGCGAGGGCCGCCACCACGATGGTGCGGACGGAGCCGGGGCCCGCCGCGAGCGCGACCGTGCGCAGGCGGAGCCACGCGATCAGCAGCAGCATCCCGCCGCCCACGACGAGGGCGCCGCTGGACTCGGTGAGCCAGCCCGTGGCGCGGATCGAGGCGACGAGAGGCCAGTCGCGGATGGGTGAGCCGGCGGGCAGGTAGCCCACGCCGAGCGAGCCGAGGAGGATCGCGATCGAGCCAAGCAGGCCCGTCGCCAGCGGTGCGGCCTCCATGAAGCGGAGCCGCGGTCGGCGCTGCCGTCCCGTTGCCCGGGCCGTGTCCGGCCGCTCGATCGTCCCCCGTGAAGCCATCGGAGCCACGCTAAAGGATGGGACTCCGAAGTGCATGGACGGCCGGTGAACGGTTGATCAGTCGGCGCTCAGGTTGTACAAGCACCCTCACGTGCACCGATCAGGGCAGGCGCGGCACCGGGGCCGGCTCCGCGAAGCGCAGCTGGTTGCCGAACGGATCGATCACGTCGAGCGCGAAGCCGAACGGCGTGCGGGTGATCCGCGGGTTGAGGTAGGGGTACGCCTTCGCGTCGAGCTCGGCGTGCAGCTCGCGGACACCGCGGAGGGCGACGTGCACCGCGGCGCCGGGACTGCCGTCGCGGTGGTGCTCGCTGAGGTGCAGGCGGAGCCCCGAGCGCGACACCTGCAGGTAGAGGGGGGCGTCGAGCGCGGCGCGGTGCTCCCAGTCCACCTCGAAGCCGAGGTAGTCGACGTAGAACTCGCCCGCCTTGGCGACCGAGAAGATCCGCAGGATCGGCACGGCCGCCTCCAGTCGCACCGGCTCGAGCCGGTCCGGCTCCTCCGCGCTCGACCGGTCCCGTGCACGCCGTCTCGTCTCCACGCCACGAGGCTAGCCGCCCCGCGGTCGGCCCGGAGCCGGAGGGTCAGTCGACGAGATCGAGACCGCGCAGCAGCCGGAGGGTCTCGACCCCGGCGGGCGGGCAGCGGCCCGCATCGGAGCCGTCGACCCAGTGCAGCGAGTCGACCTCGCCGCTCGGGCGCGCCTCGCGGTCGAGCTCGGCGGCGAAGACGCTCATGTGGACCTCCCGCCCCTCCGGCTCGCCGTGCGCCTGGGTGCGGACGGTGAACAGGGGCTCGAGGCCGAGCGCGACGGCGCCGAGCTCCTCGCGGGCCTCCCGGGCCGCCGCCTCGATCCCGCTCTCGCCCTCGTCGACCTTGCCGCCGGGGAGGTAGAGGACGTCGCGGCCCCGCGCCGTGACCATCAGGACGTGCCGGTCGCGGAGGACGGCGACGGCGGACACGACGATCGGCGGGAGGGTGCTCATCCGCTCATCATGCCCGCCGCGGGCGGACCGGCTCGGCGCCCCCGCGGCTACCATGGGGGCACACCAGAAGGACGCGCGCAGCCGGCGCGCGCCGGGGCCCCGTGCGCCCGAACAGCTGAGGAGCAACCCGTGGCAGAACCCACCACCCTCGACAAAGTCATCACCCTCGCGCAGCACAGGGGATTCGTCTTCCCCTCGGGTGAGATCTACGGGGGCACCCGCTCCGCGTGGGACTACGGGCCGCTCGGCGTGGAGTTCAAGGAGAACATCAAGCGCCAGTGGTGGAAGACCTTCGTGCAGGGCCGGGGCGACGTCGTCGGCCTGGACTCCGCGGTCATCCTGCCCACGGCGATCTGGCACGCCTCGGGACACGTCGGCGTCTTCTCGGACCCGCTGACCGAGTCGCTGATCACCCACAAGCGCTACCGCGCCGACCACCTCTTCGAGAAGTACGAGGAGGTCAACGGCCACCCGCCCGTGAACGGCCTCGCCGACATCCCGGACCCGGAGCACCCCGACAAGGTCGGCCAGTGGACCGAGATCAAGCAGTTCTCGGGCCTGATGAAGACCTACCTCGGCGTCGTCGACGACGAGTCGGGTCTGCACTACCTGCGTCCCGAGACCGCCCAGGGCATCTTCACCAACTTCGCGAACGTGCTGCAGAGCGCCCGTCGCAAGCCGCCCTTCGGCATCGGCCAGATCGGCAAGGCGTTCCGCAACGAGATCACCCCCGGCAACTTCATCTTCCGCACCCGCGAGTTCGAGCAGATGGAGCTCGAGTTCTTCGTCGAGCCCGGCACGGACGAGGAGTGGCAGGAGACCTGGATGCAGCTCGCCTGGGACTGGTTCGTCGGGCTCGGGATGAACCCCGAGAACATCCGGCAGTACGAGCACCCGAAGGACAAGCTCTCCCACTACTCCAAGCGCACCGTCGACATCGAGTACCGCTTCAGCTTCGCCTCGGGCGAGTGGGGCGAGCTGATGGGAGTCGCGAACCGCACCGACTACGACCTCAAGACGCACATCGAGCACTCGGGCAAGGACCTCTCGTTCTTCGACCAGAACAAGAACGAGCGCTACGTGCCGTTCGTGATCGAGCCGTCGTTCGGCCTCACCCGCGCGCTCATGGCGTTCCTCGTCGACGCCTACGAGGAGCAGGAGCTGCCGCCGAACGCCAAGGGCAAGGTCGAGACGCGGACCGTGCTGCACCTCGACCCGCGCCTGGCGCCGGTGAAGGTGGCTGTGCTGCCGCTCTCGCGCAACGAGGCCCTCTCGCCGCTCGCGCGCCGCGTCGCCGACCAGCTGCGCCAGCTCTGGAACGTCGACTTCGACGACTCCGGAGCGATCGGCCGCCGCTACCGCCGCCAGGACGAGATCGGCACCCCGTACTGCGTGACCGTCGACTTCGACTCGCTCGAGGACGACGCCGTGACCGTCCGCGACCGCGACACGATGAAGCAGGAGCGCATCCCGCTCGAGCAGCTCGAGTCGTACCTCTTCACCGGGCTCCGCGGGGCCTGACGCTCCTCCCGGGACGCCGCCGACCGGACGGGCCGGCGGCGTCCCGGAGGGCGCGGACCAGCCGGCCCTGCGGTCAGCGCTCGCGGGCGAGCAGGGCGAAGACGAGGGTCGAGGTCCACTCGCCCTTGCAGAACTCGTCCTCCCGGTGGTGCGCCTCGAGGCGCATCCCGAGGCGCTCGCAGAGGCGGGCGGAGGCGGTGTTCCGAGCGTCGAGCTGCGCGATCACGCGGTGGGCGCCGAGGGTGTCGAACGCGAGGTCGAGCAGCGCCCGGGCGGCCTCGGTCGCGTAGCCGCGCCCCTGCGCCTCCGGGTGCAGAACCCAGCCGATCTCGACCGCCTCCTGCTCGACGGACGTCGCGATGAGCGTGAGGTCGCCGATCATCCGCCCGGCGAGGACGCCCTCCCGGGGGACGATCGCCAGCACGGCCACGTCGCCGTCAGCGGCGAGCCGTGTCGAGGGGAGGCGGCGCTGCAGGTGCGCCCGCGACTCCTCGGGGGTGCGCACCGGCCAGCGGAGGAACCGGACGGCGTCGGCGTCGCCCTGGTAGCGCGCGTGGTCCTCGGCGTCCTCCGGTCCGAGGGGACGCAGGAGCAGGCGCTCGGTGAGCAGCGGCGCGGAGCGCAGCGGCTCCGCGTCGAAGGGGAGCCGGAGGCTCACGCGGTGGCGGCGTCCGCGTCGGGGCGGGCGGCGGCGGCGGGCTCGGCCGGGACCTCGATGCCGAAGAGCGCCTCGAGCCCGGTGAGGTAGGCCCCCTGGGCTCCGGCGCGCGCGTAGTCGCGGGCGCGGACGCTCGGAGTGTGCAGCAGGACGCCGGCGAGGTGGCGGAGCGCCTGCTCGGTGCGGCCGTCCTTGTCGCCGCGCGAGCGGGCCCGCTCGATCTCGGCGTCGAGCGCGTCGAACACGTGGGCGCGCAGGGCGACGACGGCCGGAGTGAGGCTCTTCTCGTCGGCGACGTCCGAGAACTTCCGGGCCGCCTTGTCGACGAGCGCGCGCGCCTGTTGCGACGCGTCGAGCACGTCGAGAGGTGCGTGCAGGCTGATCGTCTCGAGGTCGAGGAGCTCGACGCCGGCGACCGAGGTGACGTCGGAGGCGACGTTGCGCGGCAGGCCCAGGTCGATCACGAGCTGGCGCTCGCGGGAGAAGCCCTGGAGGCGCCCGGCGGCGAGCAGGGCGGCGTCGAGCACCGGCTCCTGGGTCGTGGTGCAGGTGATGACGATGTCGGCCGAGACCGCCTCGAGCGGGAGATCGGAGGCGGCGATGGGCCGGAGCGAGCGGCGGGCGGCGAAGCCCTCGGCACGGCCGGAGGGGGAGTGCACGGCGATGTCCACCACTCCGCGGTCGCGCAGGGCCGCGACGGTCGCCCGCGCGTAGCTGCCGGTGCCGACGAGGAGGACGCGGGCGGCCCGCCAGTCGGTGACGCGGCTCGCGGCGAGGTCGAGCGCGAGGCGCACGATCGAGCGGCCGGCGCTGCCGAGGCCGGTGCGGTTCTTGATGCCGCGCGAGGTCTGCGAGGCGCGCTGGAACAGCCGCTCGAGCTCGGAGGAGGTGGTGCCGAGGCGGCGCGCCTCCTCGAGGGACCGGCGGACCTGGCCCGCGATCTCGCCCTCGCCGACCACGACGGACTCGAGCCCGCTGGAGACGGCGAAGAGGTGCTCGGCCACCCGGTCGCCCGAGACGACGTCGACGCTCCCGCGCAGCTCGTCCTGCTCGACGCCGGTCGCGGCGCTGACGGCGGCGGTGGCGGCCTCGACGGCGACGGCCTGCGCGGCGGTCAGCGGCTCCTCGATGTCGAGGTAGGCCTCGAAGCGGTTGCAGGTCGCGACGACGACGGCTCCGGAGACGAAGTCGATCCCCTCGGAGAGGGCCGCGGTCACGGCGGAGGAGTCGACGGAGAGCTTCTCGAGGAGATCGAAGCTGGCGTTCTTGTGCGACGCCGTCAGACACAGAAGCACCACGTCAGTCTACCCGCGCTCTGCGGGGCGGGGTCCCCGGACTGGGGAGGAATGCACGGATGCGCCTGGAATAATGCCGCGGTGACCTCCCCCACCGACGGCCTGCTCGATCCGCTGCACCCCCTCTCCGCCGGCCGCACGGCCGACTCGCTGCTCCTGCGCGCCTACCGCTCCGAGCGGGGCGAGAGGACGCCCGTCTGGTTCATGCGACAGGCCGGCCGCAGCCTCCCGGAGTACCGGGCCCTGCGCACCGACACGAAGATGCTCGACGCCTGCCTCGACCCGGCGCTGGCGAGCGAGATCACCCTGCAGCCGGTGCGGCGCCACGGAGTGGACGCGGCCATCTTCTTCAGCGACATCGTGATCCCGCTGCGGCTCGCGGGCGTCGGCGTCGACATCGTCCCCGGTCGCGGTCCGGTGCTCGAGAAGCCGGTGCGCACGGCCGCCGACGTCGCCGAGCTCGCCTCGATCGACCCGTCCGTCCTCGACGAGACGCTCGAGCCCATCCGCGAGGGCGTGCGCCTCACCGTCGCGGGCCTCGGCGACACACCGCTCATCGGCTTCGCCGGCGCTCCCTTCACCCTGGCCGCCTACCTGGTGGAGGGCGGCCCGTCCAAGGACCACCTGCGTGCGCGGACGATGATGCACGCCGACCCCGCCGCCTGGGCTCAGCTGATGGAGTGGACCGCCGAGGTCACCGGCCGCTTCCTCCGCGCGCAGGTGCTCGCCGGGGCCAGCGCCGCGCAGCTCTTCGACTCCTGGGCCGGGGCGCTCTCGCTCTCGGACTACACGACCCATGTCGCTCCCGCCTCCGCGCGCGCCCTCGTCCACGTGCGCGACCTCGCATTCGACCACGGGGAGACGCGCCGCAACGTCCCGATCGTGCACTTCGGCGTCGGCACCGGCGAGCTGCTCGGAGCGATGCACGGCATCGGCGCCGACGTGGTCGGCGTCGACTACCGGATCCCGCTCGACGAGGCCAACCACCGCCTCGGCGGCTTCGTGCCGGTGCAGGGCAACGTCGACCCGGCGCTGCTGACCGCGCCGTGGGAGGTCCTCGAGGCCCACGTCGACGACGTGCTCCGCCGGGGCCTGAGCGCCCCCGCGCACGTGCTCAACCTCGGCCACGGCGTGCCGCCCGAGACCGACCCCGACGTGCTCACGCGCCTCGTCGCGTTCGTGCACGCCTGGCGGCCGTGAGCGAGGAGCGCCCCCGCGACGCGGCGTCGTACGACGTCGCGGTCGTCGGCGGCGGAGTGGCGGGGCTCGCCGCCGCCGCGGAGTGCCTGCGCATCGGCCTGCGCGTCGTGGTGCTCGAGGCGGGGGAGCGGGTCGGCGGCTCCGTCTCTCCGCTCGCGCTGGCCGGAGCCGCGCTCGATGCGGGCGCCGAGAGCTTCGCCACCCGCGGCGGCCACGTCGAGCGGGCGCTCGCCGCGCTGACCCTCGACGGCGTCCCGCTCGCCGAGTCGATCGTCGAGCCGCGGACGCACGGCTCGTGGCTGCACCTCTCGAACGGCCGCTCCGTGCCGTCGCCCCGGGCCGGCATCCTCGGCATCCCCGGCACGCCGCTCGCCCCCGACGTCGTGCGGGCGATCGGCCGCCGCGGTGCCTGGCGCGCCTGGCTCGACACCCTGATGCCCGTGCTGCGCATCGGCCGCGCCCACTCCCTCGCCGAGCTGGTGCGAACCCGTATGGGCGAGCGCGTGCTCGAGGACCTGGTCGCGCCGGTCGTCTCGGGCGTGTACTCGAGCCGGCCGGACGACATCGACGTCGACCTGGCCGCACCCGGACTGAACGGCGCGCTCACCCGCGCGGGCTCACTCGCCCGGGGCGTGGCCGCCCTCCGCGCGAACCTCCCGGCCGGAGTCGCGATCCGCGGGCTCGAGGGCGGGATGCACCGCCTGGTCGCCGCGCTGGTCCAGCGGATCGACTACCTCTCCGGCGAGATCCGCACCGGCGCCTCCGTGCAGCGGCTCGAGGGCTCCGACGGGGACTTCGTCCTGACCCTCGCCGACGGCGCTCTGAGCGCCCGAGCGGTGATCGTCTCGACCCCGGAGCGCGACGCCCGGGCGCTGCTCGCCGGCCTCGCCCCCGCCGTCGCGGAGCGCGCCGACGAGGCGCCCCACGACTCCGTCGAGCTGGTGACCCTCGTCCTCGATGACGCCCGCCTGGACGCAGCCCCCCGCGGCTCCGGTGTGCTCGTGGCGCCCACCGCCACCGACGTCACGGCCAAGGCGATCACGCACGCGACCGCGAAGTGGGACTGGCTGGCCGCCTCCCTCCCTCCCGGGCGCCACGTGCTGCGCCTCTCCTACGGGCGCCCGGGCGAGCGCCCGCCGCTCGAGGGGCGCACCGATGCCGAGGCGGCCGCGATCGCCCTGCTCGACGCCTCGACGCTGCTCGGACTCGCCCTCGATCCGGCGTCGCTCGTCGACTCCGCCCGGGTGCGCTGGGCCAACGTCCGGCCCGCCGCGGCGCTGGGCCGCCGCGCGCACCTGGAGGCGTTCCGCGAGGCGCTCCTCCCGATCGAGGGAGTCGCCGTGACCGGCACCTGGATCGCGGGCACGGGCCTCGCCTCGGTGCTCCCGCACGCCGCCGAGACGGCCGCCCTTATCCGGCGCCGACTGGTGCGTCAAGGAGTCGGGCTGCCGAGCGACGCCCACGACGCCGACGGCTACTCTTAGGCCCAGGCATCCGCGCGAGCGCGCGGCGTGCCCCGGCACGAGTGGTCACCGACCGCGTGGACGATCGCGAGAGCGACCCAGGACGAGGAGTAGGCGTGAAGGGCAAGATTCTTTTCGTGGCAGGAGCCGCAGCCGGGTACGTGCTGGGAGCACGCGCCGGCCGCAAGCGGTACGAGCAGATCGCCTCGGCGGCAGGCCGCTTCTGGCGGACCCAACCGGTGCAGGACGTCGCGGGCGCCGTCGGCGGTGCCGCGAAGACCCAGCTGAGCAGCGTCTCGGACAAGGCGTACGAGGTCGTGCGCTCGGTGGTCGTCAAGGCCGTGTCCGGCGGCAGGAAGGCCCAGGGAGCGAGCGACGCGGAGGCGTCGGCCGCCGCCCGCAAGGCGGCCTCGAAGGTCGACGAGGCCGCGGCGTCGGCCGGCTCCGGCGGGTCGACGACGTCCACCTCCACCAGCAGGGCCTAGTGCTCATCCCTCCGGCCGTGCCAGGCGCGCGCCGGCCGGCACGTCCCACCCTCGAGGAGCTCCCGTGGTGAACGAACGCAATCCCAAGAACGCCCGATCACTGGGAGAGCTGGTCAGCGACCTGCCCGGCCTCGTGATCGAGCTCGTCAAGGCCGAGGTCGCCTCGCTGAAGAACGAGCTGGCGGGCAAGGCGAAGAGCGCGGGTCTGGCCGTCGGCCTGTTCGCGGTCGCGGCCTTCCTCCTCCTGACCGCGTGGGCGACGCTGGTCGCCTTCGCGATCATCGGCATCGCCTCCTGGCTTCCGGCCTGGCTGTCGGCGCTGATCGTGACGGTCTTCTTCCTCCTGGTGGCCGTGATCCTCGCCCTCGTCGGCGTGCGCACCATCAAGAAGGCCGTGCCGCCGGTGCCGCAGGACTCGATCGACAGCATCAAGAAGGACGTCCAGGCGTTCAAGGGAGTGGGCAGCTATGACAACTGAGCGATCCGTCAGCAGCACCACGCCCCGCTTCGTCGACCCGGCGGAGCTGAAGCCCGGCCAGCTGAAGGCCGACATCGAGCGCGCTCGCTCCGAGCTCGCCGCGACCCTGGACGCGATCGAGTACAAGGTCAACGTGCCGCGCAAGGTGCGTACCGCCCAGCGGACGATCGAGCGGAAGCTCCAGGTGGTGCGCCGCCAGAACCCCTCCGCGCTGATCGCCGGGGCGGTCGGCGCCGCCGCCGCCGTGGGCCTCGTCGTCTGGGGCGTCGCGAAGCAGATCATCGAGGACTGAGTGCCGGCGGGCCCGGGGCGCTAGCGTCCCGGGCCCTCCGGCGCCAGAGCCCCCGCCGCTTTTGTGCATCGGCACGAGCGGAGGGATGATGGATCAATGACCGATCAGACCGCCGGCACGGCGGGTCCCGTTCAGTCCGCCCCCGACACGAGCGCCGCCGCTCCGGCGCCGCAGCCCCCCGCCGATCAGGATCACTCCGATCAGGCCCTGGGATACACGCTCTGGGCGGTTCTCCGCAGGGATCCCGCACGTCCGTTCACCCTCTCCAGCGACGCCGTGGATCCCGCGGTGAAGCAGTACGAGCACCTCGTCGCCCAGCTTGAGGGCCAGGGTGTGACCGTTCGCGGCACCTACGACGTCTCGGCCCTGCGCGCCGACGCCGACATCATGCTGTGGCTCACGGGCCCGGCGCCCGAGGAGCTGCAGCGGGCCTACCGCGAGCTGCGGCGCACGGAGCTGCTGGTCGGCCTCCTGCCGACGTGGAACGCGATGGGCGTGCACCGCGACGCTGAGTTCAGCTCGAACCACCTCCCCGCCTACATGCGCGGGAAGGCGCCGGCCCGCTGGCTCACGGTCTACCCCTTCGTCCGCTCCTACGAGTGGTACATCCTCCCCGAGGAGGAGCGCCGCGCGATGCTCGCCCAGCACGGGCGCCAGGGCTCGCGGTTCCGCTCCGTCCTGACCAACACGGTCGCCTCGTTCTCGCTCGGCGACTACGAGTGGATCCTCGCCCTCGAGGACGAGGAGCTCGTCAACCTCGTCGACCTCATGCGCGACCTGCGCGCCACCGAGGCCCGCCGCCACGTGCGCGAGGAAGTCCCCTTCTACACAGGCCGGCGCATCGACGCCGACCAGATCGCCGAGGTGCTTCGATGAGCGACACGACCAGCGAGCCGATCCTCGTCCGCGGGGCCACCCCTGCGGCGGCGTCCGGCCCCGAGCACGTCGAGGTCCCCGTGGCCTACGACGCGATCCTCCTCGCCGGCTTCGGCGGGCCCGAGGGCCAGGACGACGTCATCCCGTTCCTCCGCAACGTCACCCGCGGCCGCGGCATCCCGGAGGAGCGCCTCGAGGAGGTCGCCCACCACTACCGCCACTTCGGCGGCGTCAGCCCGATCAACGCGCAGAACCGCGCGTTGAAGAAGGCGCTCGAGGCCGAGCTCGCGAACCGCGGCATCGACCTCCCCGTGCTCTGGGGCAACCGCAACTGGGCGCCCTACATGAGCGAGGCCGTCGCCGAGGCGAAGGAGCGCGGGTTCACCAACCTGCTCGCCATCGCCACCAGCGCGTACTCCTCCTTCTCGTCCTGCAGGCAGTACCGCGAGGACTACGCGGCGGCGCTCGACGCGACCGGCCTCGAGGGCGAGCTGCGGATCGACAAGGTGCGCCAGTTCTTCGACCACCCCGGCTTCGTCATGCCGTTCGTCAAGGCCGTCCACGACGGGCTCGACGAGCTGCGCGAGCGGATGCCCGACCTCGATGTCACGTCCGAGGTGGAGGTGCTGTTCTCGACGCACTCGATCCCCATGGCCGACGCCGAGCGCAGCGGACCCCACGAGCGCCACGACGACGGCACCGTCGTCGACGTGCACGAGTTCGGACCGGGCGGCGCCTACGAGGCGCAGCACCTCGCCGTCGCCGAGGTCGTCATGGCCGCCGCCACGGACGAGGACGTGCCCTGGCAGCTGGTCTACCAGTCGCGCTCCGGCCCGCCCACCCAGCCCTGGCTCGAGCCGGACATCAACGACGCCATCGCGGAGCTGCCGGCCCGCGGCCGCCGCGCGCTGCTGATCGTCCCGCTCGGCTTCGTGTCCGACCACATGGAGGTCATGTGGGACCTCGACAACGAGGCCCTCGAGACCTCGGAGGAGCACGGACTCGTCGCGCTCCGCGTCGCGACCCCCGGCACGGACCCGGTCTACGTCTCCGGCCTGATCGACCTGGTCCTCGAGCGCGTCAACGGCGTGCCGACCGAGGACCGGCCCTCGATGACGGCGCTCGGCCCCTGGTACGACGTCTGCCGCCCCGGCTGCTGCGAGAACGTGCGAGCGGGGTTCAAGCCCGCCCTGGCGGGAGTCGCACCGTGATGAGGAGTCGTCTGTCGTGAGCATCAGAGTCGGCACCCGCGCGAGCGCGCTCGCGGTGGCGCAGACCCGGATGACGGCCGATCTGATGTCGGCCGCCGCGGGGGTCCCCGTGGAGCTGGTGCGCATCGAGTCGGACGGCGACCGCATGCGCGGCTCGCTCGCCTCCCTCGGCGGCACCGGCGTGTTCGTCAGCGCTCTGCGCGACGCGCTGCTCGCCGGGCGCTGCGATGCGATCGTGCACTCGTTGAAGGACCTGCCCACCGCTCCGGTGGAGGGCCTGCTGCTCGGAGCGGTCCCCGAGCGGGAGGACCCGCGCGACGCGCTCTGCGCCCGCGACGGGCTCACCCTGGCGACTCTGCCGGTCGGAGCCCGCGTGGGCACGGGCTCGCCCCGCCGGCGCGCGGCGCTGCTGGCCGCCCGTCCGGACCTCGAGATCGTGGACATCCGCGGCAACATCGACACCCGGCTCCGGAGGGTGCTGCCCGGCAGCGACTCGCCGCTGGACGCGATCGTGCTCGCCCTGTCCGGCCTGCGCCGCCTCGGCCGGGTCGACGCGATCACCGAGGTGCTCGGCTTCGACGTCTCCCCGCACGCCCCCGGTCAGGGAGCGCTGGCCATCGAGGTGCGCGACGAGGAGCCGTCGGAGGAGCTTCGCGCCGCTCTCGCAGCGGTCGAGCACGCGCCGACCCGCGCGGCGATCACGGCCGAGCGGTCGCTCCTCGCCTCCCTCGAGGCCGGGTGCGCCGCTCCGATCGGAGCCTCCGCGGTCGTCGAGGAGGACCGCGTCGTCCTGCACGGCGTGGTCTTCGCCGTCGACGGCACGGCGTCCCTCGCACGGGAGGTCGCCGAGCCGGTCGATAACGGTTCGGTCGGCGGTGGTCGACACCGGGCGGATCCGCAGTATGGTGGTCGCGAACTGCCCGTCGTCGAAGCCGCGTTCCGTTGCGGCTCTCTGCTCGCTGACGCGCTTCTCGGTGCGGGTGCCGCCGAACTCGCACCCCTGGGAGCCCCTTCGTGATCGTCCCCGCCGCCTACTCCCAGTGGGAGAAGCCGTTGCAGGGGTGGCGCATCCTCGTCCCCCGCGGAGGCCCGTGGGGGGACGGTGTCGCCGCCGCTCTCCGTGCCAAGGGAGCCTCGCCCGTCGTCGCTCCGATGATCAACTTCGCGCCGACCGACGACTTCCCCGCGCTCGAGCAGGCCCTCGCCGACCTCGAGGCCGGCGCCTTCGACTGGATGACCGTCACGAGCGCCACCACGG
This sequence comes from Rathayibacter sp. AY1E6, assembly GCF_002931115.1. NCBI lineage: Bacteria > Bacillati > Actinomycetota > Actinomycetes > Micrococcales > Microbacteriaceae > Rathayibacter > Rathayibacter sp. AY1E6. The sequence continues at coordinate 87,637 of NZ_PSVK01000005.1, forward strand.
TCGACGTCCTCTCCCTCCTGCGCACCACCGTGCCCGCGAGCACCAAGGTGGCGGCGGTCGGCGAGACCACGGCGGCCGCGCTCGTCGCCGCCGGCTACTCCGTCGACCTCGTCCCCTCCGAGGACAACTCCGCCCGCGGCCTCCTGGCCGAGTGGGAGGAGGCGACCGGCGGTCGGCACCCCTTGCGCGTGCTGACGCTGCGGTCCGAGATCGCCAAGCCGCTGCTCACCGAGGGCCTCACCCGCATCGGGCACGACGTGCGCTCCGTGGTCGCCTACCGTACGGTCGGCGTCCCGGTGGAGGAGCGCGTCGTGGCGGATGTCGCCGGCGGAGCCGTGCACGCGATCCTCGTCACCTCGGGCAGCGTGGCGGAGCAGGTCCAGAAGCAGCTCGGCCCGGTGCCCGAGTCGATCCTCGTCGCCGCGATCGGCCCGCAGACCGCGAAGGACGCCCGCGCCTTCGGCCTGCGCGTCGACGTCGTCGCCGACGAGCGCTCGGCCTCCTCCCTCATCGACGCGGTCGCCGCCGTCGCCACGGAGCGCGCTCCCCGCTGAGCCGCCTCCCCGGCGCGACGTCGGCCGGGAGGGGCGGGCCTCGCCCCGCAGGCCAGGGATCCGCCTCTCGGCTGATGTCGTGCGTCCGGAGCACCTCCACGGGGTGAGGCGTTCGCGCTCCCGGGAGGTGCTCGGCGGGGCGGGATTACGCTGGAGGACATGACTGCCATCCGCCCGCGCCGCCTCCGCACGACCCCCGCACTCCGCCGTCTCGTCCAGGAGACGCGCATCCACCCGGCGCAGCTGATCCTGCCCCTCTTCGTGGCCGAGGGGACCACCGAGGCCCGGCCGATCGGGTCGATGCCGGGGGTGATGCACCACTCGCTGGACAGCGTCCGCGGAGCGGTGACGGAGGCGGCCGAGGCGGGGATCGGCGGCGTGATGCTGTTCGGCGTGCCCACCACGCGCGACGCGGTCGGCTCCGGTGCGACCGACCCCGACGGCGTGCTCAACGCCGCGACGCGGGTCGTCGTGGAGGAGGTCGGCGACGCGCTGGTCGTGCAGAGCGACCTGTGCCTGGACGAGTTCACCGACCACGGCCACTGCGGCGTGCTCGACGACCGCGGGCGCGTCGACAACGACGCCACGCTCCTCCGCTACGAGGAGATGGCGCTCGCCCAGGCCGAGGCCGGCTCCCACCTGCTCGGGCTCTCGGGGATGATGGACGGCCAGGTCGGAGCGATCCGCGCCGCTCTCGACGGCGCCGGGCACCTGGACACCGCGATCCTCGCGTACTCGGCGAAGTACGCCTCCAGCTTCTACGGTCCGTTCCGCGAGGCCGTGCAGTCCACGCTCGAGGGCGATCGCCGCACCTACCAGCAGGACCCGGCGAACCGCCGCGAGGGCCTGCGCGAGGCGACCCTCGACCTCGCCGAGGGTGCCGACGTGGTGATGGTGAAGCCCGCCATGAGCTATCTCGACGTGCTCTCGGACGTCGCATCCGTCTCGGACGTGCCGGTCTGGGCGTACCAGGTGTCGGGGGAGTACGCGATGATCGAGGCCGCCGCCGCGAACGGCTGGATCTCGCGCGAGCCGGCGATCCTGGAGTCGGTCACGGGGATCCTCCGCGCGGGGGCCGACGCGGTTCTCACGTACTGGGCCGTCGAGATCGCTCGCGACCTGCTGAAGTAGCCGCTCCTCCTCCCGGGAGCGAGCCTCGGCATCTCGTCCGAAAGCGCCTCTCCGGCGCGAGGGCGCCGGGCGGCGCGCGTACCCTGGAGGGGTGACCACCTCGGCGAACGACACCCTGTACGAGCGTGCCCGGCACGCGATCCCCGGAGGCGTCAACTCGCCCGTCAGAGCGTTCCGCTCGGTCGGCGGGACCCCGCGCTTCATGGTCTCGGCCGCCGGCCCGTACATCACGGACGCGGACGGGCACGAGTACGTCGACCTCGTCTGCTCCTGGGGCCCCGCGGTCCTCGGGCACGCGCACCCCGAGGTCGTCGCGGCGGTGCAGGAGGCGGCCGCCCGCGGTCTCTCGTTCGGCGCGTCCACTCCCGCCGAGACCGACCTCGCCGAGCTGGTCGAGGCGCGGATCACGGCCGGGGGAGTCTCGCCGATCGAGAAGCTCCGCCTGGTCTCCACCGGCACCGAGGCGACGATGACGGCGATCCGCCTCGCCCGCGGCGTCACCGGCCGCGACCTGCTGATCAAGTTCTCCGGCCACTACCACGGCCACTCCGACGGACTGCTCGCCGATGCCGGCTCCGGTCTCGCGACCCTCTCGCTGCCCGCCTCCGCCGGCGTCACGGCCGCGACCGCGGCCCAGACGATCGTGCTGCCGTACAACGACCTCGAGGCGGTGCGCGCGGTCCTGGCCGAGCGCGGCGCCGACATCGCGGCGGTCATCACCGAGGCCGCGGCCGCCAACATGGGCGTCGTCGCTCCGGACCCGGGCTTCAACGCGGCCCTCGCCGACCTCGTGCACGCGAACGGCTCGCTGCTGATCATGGACGAGGTGCTCACCGGCTTCCGCGTGAGCGCCGGCGGCTGGTGGGGGCTCGAGAACCGCGGCGCCGAGGCTCCGTACCGGGCCGACCTCTACACCTTCGGCAAGGTCATCGGCGGAGGGATGCCGGTCGCGGCTCTCGGCGGCCGTGCGGACGTCATGGACCACCTGGCGCCGCTCGGGCCGGTGTACCAGGCGGGCACCCTCTCCGGGAACCCGGTCGCGGTGGCCGCGGGCATCCGGACGCTGCAGCTGGCCGACGACGCGGTCTACGCCTCGCTGGACGCCACGGCGCTGACGCTCCAGCGCGAGGTGTCGGCGGCGCTGACGGCCGAGGGCGTCGCGCACACGGTGCAGACGGCCGGGAGCCTCTTCAGCTTCATGTTCACGGACCTGGGCCGGCCGGTGCGCGACTACGCCGAGGTCCAGGCGCAGGAGTCGTTCCGCTACCCGGCGTTCTTCCACGCGATGCTCGACGCGGGCGTCTCGTTGCCGCCGTCGGTGTACGAGGCCTGGTTCGTCTCGGCCGCGCACGACGACGCGGCGATCGGGCGCATCGTGGACGCGCTGCCGGCGGCGGCGAAGGCCGCGGCGGCCGCTCGGGCGTAGGCTCCGGGGCCACCCGCGGATCAGTCGGAAGGCGCCCGCCGCGCTGAAGCGGCGGACGTCCCGCGCGCCCGGCCGCCGGCGTGCGGCGACCGGGCAGGGGCCCTCAGCCCCGGCGCGAGACCGACTTCGGCAGCACGAACACCAGCGCGAAGGCGGCGACCGCCATCAGGGTGCTGAGGAGCATCGCGGGAGCCGCGGCGTCGAGGAAGCCCGAGGCGACCGTGTCCGGACCCGTGATGACGAGGCTCCCGAACAGCACGCTGCCGATGACCGCGATGCCCACGGCCGAGCCGATGCGCTGGATCGCCGAGATCACGCCGCTCGCCGCGCCCGCGTCCTGCGGGTCGACGGTCGAGACGATGAACTGCACGTTCGGGGCGATGAAGAAGCCGTTGCCGAGGCCTGCGATCAGCAGCGGCGGCAGGAGCTGCCAGTTGCTGATCGAGTCCGGGGTCGCGGTCAGCAGCACCAGCCAGACCCAGCCGAGCCCGATGGCGAGGAGCCCGCTGCCCATCACCAGGACGTTGCGCCCCAGGCGCGCGGTCATCCGGTTGCTCTGCGAGGAGCTGATGATGCTGCCGATCGCGAAGGGGATCGACACCAGGCCCGACTCGAGCGCGGTGTGGCCGAGGCCCGACTGCCAGAGCAGCGAGATGGTGAAGAAGATGCTCGTGAAGGCCGCGAAGTAGACCAGCGCGAGGATCACGCCTCCGGTGAAGGCCGGGTGGCGGAACAGCGACGGCGGCACCAGGGGAGCGCGGCCGCGGCGGACGTGGAGGACCTCCCAGGCGCCGAACGCGGCGAGGAGCAGGACTCCGCCGGCGATCGAGAGGAAGGTCCACAGCGGCCAGCCCTCGTCCTCGCCCTGGATGAGCGGGACGAGCAGGGCGACCAGGCCGCCGGAGACGAGCACGAGGCCGAGCCAGTCGACGCCTCCGCTCGGGGCGCGGTCGCCGGCCTCGAGGTCGCGGCGGGCGGGGAGGAGGACCGCGGCGGCGATCAGGGTCGCGACGCCGATGGGCAGGTTCACCCAGAAGACCAGGCGCCAGCCGTTCTCGTCGCCGAAGGCCTGGATGATCAGGCCGCCGATGATCGGGCCGAGCGCCGACGAGACGCCGAGGACCGCGCCCATCACCGCGAAGGCCTTGCCGCGCGAGGGACCGCGGAAGAGGAGCTGGATGTAGGCGTTGACCGCCGGGACGAAGACGCCGCCCGCCAGGCCCTGCACGATGCGGGCGACGACGAGCTGGGTGTCGTCCGCGGCCAGTCCGCACGCGAAGCTGGCGACGGTGAAGAGGGCGATGCCGCTGACGAAGACCCACTTGTGCCCGAAGCGGTCGCCGAGGCGGCCGGCAGGGATCAGGGCGAGGCCGAACGCGAGGGCGTAGCCGGAGATGATCCAGGAGAGCGTCGACTCGGAGGCGTCGAGCGTGGTGCGGATGGTGGGAAGCGCCACGTTCACGATGGTCGTGTCGAGCAGGGCGATGAACATGCCCGCGAGCAGGACGATCAGCGAGCGCCAGGCGCGCTTGTCGGGGGCGGGAGGGGCGCCGGTCGATCGGGCGGTCGACGTCTCGGTCATCGCAGGAGTGCCTTTCGAGCAGGGGGGGGAGGGGTGGTCCGTCAGACCTGTTCGAGGGACGCGACCGGATGTGAATGCTCGCAGGAGAAACCGGGTTTCCGCACGCCGGGATCTGTGGGGGCCTTCAGACGGAGGGCATGCCGCAGGCTCGCCTCGCGGGGCGTCAGCGGATGCGCGACTCCGCTAGCCGGGCGCAGTCGATGCAGAGCTCGGCCGTGGGCCGGGCGGCGAGGCGGGCGGCTCCGATCGGGCGGCCGCACGAGGCGCAGTCCCCGTAGCCGCCGGTGCCGAGGCGGGTGCGAGCGGCGTCGAGCTCGCGCGCCGTGCGGGCGAGAGCGTCGCGGACTCCGGCCATCCGCGACCACTCGGCCGAGAGCGGCGTGCCCTCCGGGTCGTGCTCGTCATCGGCGGTGCCGTCGGCACGGTCGCGCAGGAGCTCGGCCAGCGAGGCCTCGAGCCGGGCCGCCTCGTCGCGCGTCTCGGCCTGCCGCTCGGCCAGCAGCGCGTCGAGGAGGCGCGCCTCGTCCGGATCCATCGGCATCCGACCATGCTGCCACCCACGCGGGCGGCGGGGCATCGTTGTGCGATCCGGCGCTGACCCGGCGGCGGGCGGCGGGGCAGACTAGAGGCATGCCCGTCGTGACCGTGCTCCCCGACCGCCTCGAACTCCGCCTCACCGCGGCCGAGCGACTGCTCGCGTTCCACCGCAGCGACGTCGTCGTCGACCGGTCGAGCATCCGCTCGGCGACGGTCACCGAGGACCCCTGGATCTGGGTGCGGGGCATCCGCGCGCCGGGCACCGCGGTGCCGCTCACGCTCGCGGCCGGCACGTGGAAGTTCCACGGCGGCAAGGACTTCCTGCTGATCAAGCGCACCGCCTCGGCCGTCGTGATCGACCTGGTCGACGAGGACTACTCCCGCCTGATCGTGAGCACCAAGCACGCTCCCGAGCTGATCGCGGCCCTCCAGCTGGGAACGACGACCGCGGCGATCCCCGTGATCGAGACCGACGACCTCGTGATCGTCCCCGAGGTCGCCGAGCAGGCGGAGCGGGCCCAGGCGGCCGCCGCGGAGAAGCGCGCGAAGAAGAAGGCGAAGGCGGCGGAGGCCGCGGCGGTGGCCGCGGAGGCGGCGGGTCCGGCGACGGTGGTCGAGGGCCGGGAGGCTGCGAGCAGCGGGAGCGCGGCGACCGCGACTCCGGAGGCGGACGGCGCCGCGGAGGACGTCGCGGCGCCGACGGAGTCAGGAGCGGGGGGCGCTCCGAAGAGCCCGAAGGCCACGCCGAAGGCCGCTCCGAAGACGAGTGCTCGGACCGCCGCGAGCACGCCGGCCGGGTCCGGGGGGTCCGCGCCCGTGGACGTCATCGGCTCCGAGCCGATCGAGTCCGCAGCCCCGATGAAGCCCGCGGAGCCGAAGCCCGCCGAGCCGAAGCCCGCGGAGCCGAAGCCCGCCGAGCCGAAGTCCGCGGGATCGAAGCCCGCCGAGCCGAAGCCCGCCGGATCCGAGTCCGCCGAGCCTGCCCCCGCGAAGCCGGCTCCGGCCGCGAAGCCCGCGCCGAAGCCCCGCACGCCGGCGAAGCCCCGCGCCGCGCGCCCCGACTCCTCCGTCGGTCACGCGTCGGCCGAGCCGAGCGGCGCCACCGAGGCCGCGGAGTAGCGCACCGCCGCACGAGCAGCCGCCCCGCAGCGCCGGCCGAGGCGCCCCCTCCTCCACGCTCGAGGCGGGCGGACGCCCTCCGGCGAGGCCGAACCGTCAGGCGCGGACGTCCACCACAGTCCGACCGTGCGAGCGGCCGGCGAGCACGTCCTCGGCCGCGTCGACCGCCCCGCCGAGCGGCACCGTCGTCGTCAGCTCGTCGAGCAGCTCCAGGTCGAGGTCGTGAGCGAGGCGGCGCCAGGCCTCCTCGCGGAGCTTGCGCGGCGCCTCCACCGAGTTGATGCCGGCCAGCGTCACTCCGCGCAGGATGAACGGCATCACGCTCACCGGCAGGTCCGGGCCCTGCGCGAGACCGCACGCCGCCACGGTGCCGCCCCACCGCGTCTGCGCGAGGGCGTTCGCGAGCGTGTGCGAGCCGGCGGAGTCCACCGCTCCCGCCCAGCGCTCGGACTGCAGCGGCTTCCCGCCCTCCTGCAGCTCGGCGCGGTCGATGACGTCGGAGGCGCCCAAGCGCTGGAGCAGAGCGCCGTGCTCGCCGAGCCGGCCGGTCGAGGCGACGACCTCGTGGCCCAGGCGCGCCAGGAGCGCGACGGCGAGCGACCCCACGCCTCCCGAGGCCCCCGTCACCAGGACGGGACCGCTGCCCGGCCGCACGCCGTGCCGCTCGAGCGCCAGCACGGCCAGCATCGCTGTGAAGCCCGCGGTGCCGATCGCTCCGGCCCGTGCCGCCGAGATGGCGCCGGGCAGCCGGAGCAGCGACGCGGAGTCGACACGCGCCCGCTCGGCGAGCCCGCCGTCGTGGCGCTCGCCGAGGCCGGCGCCGTTGAGCACCACCCGGTCGCCGGAGTCGAAGCGCTCGCCCGCCTCGCCGTCCGCGTACTCCACGGTGCCGACCAGGTCGATGCCGGCGACGAGCGGGGTGCGGCGCACGATCCCGGGCCGCCCCGCCAGCGCCAGGGCGTCCTTGTAGTTGACGCTCGAGTACTCGACGGCGATCGACACGTCGCCGTGCGAGCGGTCGGGATCGTCGCGCTCGAGGAGGCGGGCTCGGTTGGGGGTGTCGGTGTCGGAGTCGGAGTGCCGCTCGACGACGATGGCTCGGTACATGGGCCCACGCTACGCCCGCGGGCCCGCGGCCGGGCGGTCAGTTCAGGGGCCGGGTGCCCTCGGGGAGCGATCCGCCGGAGTAGAGGGCGGAGGCCGCGTCCTGGAGCGCCGTCAGGGCGACGCGCTGCGTCCACGGACCGTAGGAGACGCGGGCCAGCCCGAGCTCCTCGAAGCGGGCGGGGGACTGCGATCCGGGGACGCCGATGACGCTGACGCGCTGCCGCCCGAGGGCGGCGACGAGGGACTCCAGCTCGGCGTCCTGGAGCAGCCCGGGGACGAAGAAGCAGGTGGCGCCGGCGTCGAGGTAGGCGCGGCCGCGCTCGATCGCGTCGGCCAGGACCTCGCCGCGGTCGCGGTCGCCGGCGCGGAGGAGCACGTCCGTGCGGGCATTGAGAGCGAAGGGCACCGCCTCCTCCTCGGCCGCGGCGACGGCCTTCTCGACCGCCCGCAGCGCCTCCGGGAGCGGCTTCGCCTGGTCCTCCAGGTTCGCGCCCACGACGCCGATCCCGATCGCGCGGCGGACCGTCTCGCCCGTGTCGCCGTAGCCCGCCTCGAGGTCGGCCGAGACCGGGACCTCGACGGCGGCGACGATGCGCTCGATCATGCCCAGGTGCAGCTCCAGCGGGATCCGCTCGCCGTCCTCGTAGCCGAACGCCGCCGCGATGGAGTGGCTGGCGGTCGCGAGCGCCCGGGTCTCCGGGAGTGCGGCGATCGTGGTCGCGCTGATCACGTCCCAGACGTTCACCACCTGCAGCAGCTCGGGGGCGGTGTGGAGGTCGACGAGGGTGCGTCCGCGCGCTTCGATGCTCATGGCACGAGCGTAGGGCCCGCGTGCGCGGCGCAGGCCGCCGCATCGCAGTCGGCGCAGACCACGAGCTGGGCGCGGCAGGAGAGGTCGGTGCAGTTGCGCATCCGGCTGGTCGGCGCGGCGCACGAGGTGCAGCGGCCGAGCGCCTCGGCGTCGGGGGAGAAGGAGACGGAGCCGCGGCCGTCGAAGACGTACAGGGCCCCCTTCCACAGACCGCGGTCGCGCCGCGCCTCGGCGTAGCGGACGACGCCTCCGTCGAGCTGGTACACCTCGCCGAAGCCGCGCGCCGTCATCAGGCTCGACAGCACCTCGCAGCGGATGCCGCCAGTGCAGTACGTGACCACGGGCCGGCCCTTGAGGTGGTCGTAGACGCCGGCGTCGAGCTGCTCGACGAACTCGCGGGTGCTGGAGACCCCCGGCACGATCGCCCCCTCGAACCTGCCGATCTCGGCTTCGAAGGCGTTGCGGCCGTCGAAGAGCACCACGTCGTCGCGCTCGGCGACGAGGGCGTCCAGCTGGTCCGGGTCGAGCCGCGGCGCCGTCCCGACGACCCCGTCGGCGTCGACCCGCAGCTCGTCGGGCGCGCCGAACGAGACGATCTCGTCGCGCACCTTCACCGAGAGACCGGGGAAGTCGAGGCTGCGGCCGTCGTCGTCGAGGCCGGAGCCGTCGCTCCACTTCACCTCGAGCCCGTGGAAGGCCGAGTGCTCACGGGTGCGGCGGACGTAGCGCTTCAGGGCGTCCATCCCGCCGCCCAGCGTGCCGTTCACCCCGTGCTCCGAGATCAGCAGGCGCCCGCGCAGGCCCAGCGACTCGCACAGCTCGCGCTGCCACAGCCGCACGGACTCGGGGTCGGCCAGCGGCACGAAGCGGTAGAACAGCAGGATCTTCGGCAGCACCGGCACATCCTACGAGGACGTCCGGACCGGGGCGCGGCGTGTGGCAGCATCGTCGGGTGCCCGACGCCTCCGCCCCCGTGCCGCACTCCCGCCTCGAGGACGTCTTCGGTCTCGTCACCGGTGCGTTCGTCGTGTCGCTCGGCCTCTACCTGCTGCGCGCGAGCCAGGCGGTCACGGGCGGCACCGCGGGTCTCGCACTGCTGCTGGGGTACCCGCTCGACATCCCGTTCGGCGTGATCCTCGTCACGGTCAACGTGCCGTTCCTCGCCCTCTCGCTGTGGAAGAAGGGCTGGCGCTTCACGCTGCGGACCATGTTCTCGATCGTGCTGGTCTCGGTCCTGGCGGGCCTGCACCCGCTGGCGTTCGGCGAGCTGCGGATCGAGCCCGTCTACGGCGTCCTCACGGGCGACGTGCTCGCGGGGATCGGCCTCCTGATCCTCTTCCGGCACGGGTCGAGCCTGGGCGGATTCAGCATCGTCGCCCTGATCGCGCAGGAGCGGCTCGGCTGGCGGGCGGGCTACGTGATGATGGCGCTCGACGCGTGCGTGGTCGCGGCCGCGCTGCTGGTGGTGCCTCCGCTGAACGTGCTGATCTCGGCGGCGGGAGTGGTGGTGCTCAACCTGGTCCTGGCGTTCAACCACCGGCCCGGGCGCTATCTCGGGTCCTGACCCCCTCCGCAAGCCCTTCGGCGCGCACCGCCGGGTTCCTAGGCTGAGGGCGCGGGCCCCCGCCCGCCCTTCCCGAACGGAGAAACCGGATGTCCGACTGGACCTACGACCCCTACGCCCGCCTCGGCGAGGTGCCGACCTTCGCGCTCGAGAGCGACGACATCGCCGACGGTGCGCCCCTGTCCGCCCGCCACTACGGCGAGGGCTCCGGCGGGGAGGACGTCTCGCCGCACCTGCGCTGGTCGGGAGCCCCCGCCGAGACGAAGAGCTTCGCCGTGACGGTGTTCGACCCCGACGCGCCCACCGGCTCCGGCTTCTGGCACTGGGCCGTCTACAACCTCCCGGCCGACACCACGGAGCTCCCCACGGGAGCCGGAGCCGCCGGCTTCGAGCTGCTCCCGGCGGGCGCGCAGACGCTGCCCAACGAGATGCGGCTGCGCCAGTTCGTCGGAGCGGCGCCGCCGGACCGCGAGCACCGCTACTTCTTCGTGGTGCACGCCCTCGACGTCGAGTCGCTCGACCTCGATCCGGAGTCGACGCCGGCGATCCTCGGCTTCAACGCGCACTTCCACACCCTCGCGCGGGCGCAGATCGTCGCCACGGCGACGCCGGACGGCGCGAAGGGCTGACCCGCTCCGCGGGGAGCGCGCGCTACCCGAAGAGGGTGCGCGCCTCCTCGTAGCGGGCGTCCGGGACCGTCTTGAGGGTGCCGAGCGCCTCGGCGAAGTCCACGTGGTAGATGTCGGTGCCGCGCAGGGCGACCATGCGGCCCCAGTGCTCGGCGACGACGGAGTCGATGGCGGCCATGCCCAGGCGGGTCGCGAGGACGCGGTCGAACGCGGTGGGCGTGCCTCCGCGCTGGATGTGGCCGAGCGTCGTGGCGCGGGTCTCGATGCCGGTGCGCTCCTCGATGAGCGGAGCCAGCAGCTCGCCGATGCCGCCGAGGCGGGGCCGGCCGAAGGCGTCGAGGCCGCGCTCGGAGTGGGCGTCGTCCATCGTGTCGAGCGAGAAGCCCTCGGCGACCACGACGAGCGGTGCGCGCCCGCGGTCCTGCGCGCTCTGCACCCACTCGACGATCTGGTTTAGGGAGGTGCGCTTCTCCGGGATGAGGATGACGTGGGCGCCCGCGGCCATGCCGGAGTGCAGGGCGATCCAGCCGACGTGGCGGCCCATGACCTCGGCGACCATGCAGCGGCCGTGCGAGTCGCCGGTGGTGCGGAGGCGGTCCATCGCGTCGGTCGCGATGCCGACGGCGGTGTCGAAGCCGAAGGTGTAGTCGGTGGCGCCGAGGTCGTTGTCGATGGTCTTCGGGACGCCGACGATCTTGAGGCCCGCGTCCGTGAGGCGCTTGGCCGCCGCCAGGGTGCCCTCGCCGCCGATCGCGATGATCGAGTCGATGCCGTTGCGGTCCATCATCTCGGCGATCTTCTCGGGGCCGCCGTTCTCGCCCTCGAAGGGGTTCGTCCGGCTGGTGCCGATGATCGTGCCGCCCTGCTTGGCGATGCCCTGGATCTCGGGGCGGCCCAGGGGCAGGAGGTCGCCGTCGACCACTCCGCGCCAGCCGTTCCGGAAGCCCACGAACTCCTGGTCGTAGACCTTGATGCCCTTGTAGACGGCACCGCGGATGACGGCGTTGAGGCCGGGGCAGTCGCCACCGGAGGTCAGGATCCCGATCTTCACCCGCTCAGGTTAGAGGACCCGGTGAACGGATGTGCACGCGGACGACGACGGGCCCCTCCTCGCCGCCTCGAGGAAGGGCCCGTCGTCGTGCTCTGTGCTGGTGGGACTAGGTCGTGACGAGCTCGCCGTTGACGCCGCGGGGGAAGAATCCGCCGGTGCGCGTGCCGGCCGCGGGGTTCAGGTACACGATGTTGAGGACCTGGCCCGGGGTGCGGCTGAACGCGATGGAGCTGCCGTCGGTCGGGACGATGTTCGCCTGGCCGTTGACCTTGACGCCCTGGTCGAGGTCGGTCTTGCCGTCGAGGCTGTCGCGCGCGTCGGAGAGCTTGTTCGCCGAGTCGGACAGGTCGGCGGCGTAGATCGCCGAGCGGATCGCGCCCGCGTGGTACGCCTCCACCGCGAGGATGCCGGCGGCCGCGTCGAGGTAGGTCTTCGACTGGATGAGCGGGGCGGCGCCCTTGTAGGCGGTCACTCCCACGTCCTCGAAGACGAAGGCGCCGAGCAGGAAGTTCGACTCGCTCGCGAACGGGTCGAACGACTGACCGGCCTTGATCAGCCCCGCCGCAACGGCGGCGGAGTTGAAGCTGTCCTTCAGGTTGATCGCCGGGCGGGCCACCTTCGCGGTGCCCAGCGCGGCCCGCAGGAACTGCACGTGGGCCTTCTCGTCGTTCGCGACCTCGGTGGCGAAGCTCTTCAGCCACGGGGTCTTGAAGTCGACGGGGCGGCCGCCGATGACGCCGCCGGGCGTGCCCTTGCCGGTCACGTCCGAGCCGCCGAGGCCGGTGCCGTAGACGGCGCGGAGGTAGAACTCGGCCTCGAGGTACTCGAGGTTGAGGGCGAAGTTGAGGATCGAGGCGTCGCTGGGGCCGCTGGCAGCGACCTCCTCGGCGGAGGCGGTGGGCGCGGCGAGGGCGGCGGCTCCGATGCCGAGGCCGGCGACGCCGGTGGCCTCGAAGAAGCGGCGACGGTCGAGAGCGGTCTCAGAGCTCTTGACGATCGCGTTGCGGATGAAGGTCGTGTCGAACATGTGCGCATCTCCAGTGTTAGGCGGGTGCCGGGCAGCTGGAGCGCCGCCGCGACAGCGCGAAGCTACGCCCGGGACCGACCTGCTGACCAGTGGAAACGGGCGATCGGATCCGCGCATGTGTTCACGCCGTCTGAACCAATCCGCCGGGCGTGTCGCTCCGAACACGTCGTGGATGGGGGTTCTGCGGAGGAGCGTCCGATCCGGTGTCGGAGCCGCCGGTTAGCATCACTGCGTGTCGATCCCCGCCCCCGCTCCCGAGCCCTCCTGGGCGACGGTCTACGCGCCGGCGGAGCCCGTGAGCCTCGAGCTCACCCTCCGCACGCTGCTGCGGGGCTCGGGCGACCCGACCATGCTCCTCGACGCGTCCGGCTTCTGGCGGGCGTTCCGCACGCCGCTCGGCCCGGGCACGCTGCATCTGCGGCAGGCGGCGGACGGCGCGATCCACGCGCGCGCCTGGGGCGGGGGAGCGGAGTGGCTGATCGACGCGGTCCCCGAGCTCCTCGGCCACGGCGACGACTGGAGCGGGCTCGACCTGTCGGCCCACGCGCCGCTCGCCGAGGTGCTCCGCCGCTCGGCGGGCCTGCGCCTCACGCGCACGAACCTGGTGTTCGAGATGCTCGCGCCGTCGGTCCTCGAGCAGAAGGTCACGAGCACGGAGGCGTGGCGCGCCTACCGGGTGCTGGTGCGCCTCCACGGGGAGCCCGCCCCGGGGCCGGTCGCTCTGCACGTGGCTCCGAGCGCGCAGCAGTGGCGGCGCGTGCCCTCGTGGGACTGGCACCGCGCGGGAGTGGATCCGCGGCGCTCGCGGACCGTCCTCACCGCCGCGCTCGTCGCCTCCGGCCTCGAGCGGACCCTCGCGCTCGGGCGGGGCGGCGACGAGGTCGCCCGCCGGCTGCAGTCGGTGCCGGGGATCGGGCCGTGGACGGCGTCCGAGGTGATGATGCGGGCCCACGGCGATCCGGACGCGGTCAGCGTGGGCGACTACCACCTGGCCGCGGCCGTCGGCTTCGCGCTCACGGGCCGGCTCGGGGTCGACGACGACGGGATGCTCGAGCTCCTCGAGCCGTGGCGCGGGCACCGGCAGCGGGTCATCCGGCTGATCGGCTGCAGCGCAGCGAGGAAGCCGCGGCACGGCCCGCGGATGACCATCCAGGACCACCGCCGGCACTGATCCGCTCCTCCACAGGGGCGGCTCGCGGGCGAGTCGGCGCGACCACCGCGTCACGCCGCGTCCGGGCGGCGGGTCGGGCTTAGCCTCGGAGGATGCAGCAGTCGACGACCCCAGGTGTGCCCGGCAGCGACCCGGAGCGCGAGCCCGACGACGCGGCCGTGCGGAGCGGCGTCGACGCGACGGTCGGTGGTCGGACGCCGGAGGGCGGCACGGGGTCGGACGACGAGGTCGAGGCCGGGGAGGCGCGCGACTCCGTGAGCGGGGCCGAGGTCGTGCCGGCGCCGGAGTCCGCGTCCGAGGACGTGGCCGATCCTCAGGACGAGCAGGAGTCCGACGCTGAGGACGAGGACCTGCGCGAGCCCGGTGTTCAGGACGAGGACGAGGTCGTGCGCGACGCTCAGGACGAGGCCGTGAGCGAGCCCGATGCCGACGACGAGGTCGTGCGCGATGCTGAGGACGAGGTCGTGCGCGGGCCCGACGCCGCGTCGGAGTCGGAGCACGCGGCGCCCGCTGCCGCCGAGCCCGAGGTCGACGACCGCCCGATGATCGAGCGCGTCGAGTCCCTGGTCCGCCGCTGGATCGCGCGCAGCGGCGAGTTCCCGGTCGAGCCCGCCGCCCAGCGGCTCGCGGGCGTGCTCCAGGACCCGAACGGACTCGACTTCACCGTCGGGTTCGTCGACGGCGTCGCCCGGCCCGAGGACCTCTCGGTCGCGGCCGAGAACCTCGCGGCGCTCACCGCGAAGACGCCCGCCTTCCTCCCCTCCTACCTGCGCGCCGCGATCAGCACCGGCGGCGCCGTCGGCCCCGTGCTGCCCTGGGTGGTCGTGCCCGCGGCCCGCCGGGTCCTCCGCCGCCTCGTCGGGCACCTCGTGGTCGACGCCTCGGAGGCCCGTCTCGGCGCGGCCGTCGCCGCGCTGCGCGAGGGCGGCGACCGGCTCAACCTCAACCTCCTCGGCGAGGCCGTGCTCGGCGAGCGTGAGGCCCGCCGCCGCCTCGAGGGGACCCTCCGCCTGCTCGAGCGGCCGGACGTCGACTACGTCAGCGTCAAGGTCTCGAGCGTCGTCAGCCAGCTGTCGATGTGGGCCTTCGAGGAGGAGGTCGACCGCGTCGTGGAGCGTCTCACTCCGCTCTACCAGGCCGCCGCGTCCGGAGCCGACCCCACCTTCATCAACCTCGACATGGAGGAGTACCGCGACCTCGACCTGACGGTCGCCGTGTTCCGGCGCCTCCTCGAGCAGCCGGGCATGCTCGACCTCGAGGCGGGCATCGTCCTGCAGGCCTACCTGCCCGACTCCGTCCGCGTGCTCGACGAGCTGACCGAGTGGGCGCAGGAGCGCCGGGCCCGCGGCGGAGCCCCGATCAAGGTGCGCGTCGTGAAGGGCGCGAACCTCGCGATGGAGCGGGTCGACGCGGCCCTGCACGACTGGCCGCTCGCGACCGTCGGCAGCAAGGTGGAGGCCGACACGAACTACAAGCGCCTGCTCGACCGGGCGCTGCGGCCGGAGCGCGTCGACGCGGTGCGCGTGGGCGTCGCCGGGCACAACCTCTTCGACCTCGCCTGGGCGTGGCTCACGGCGACCGAGCGCGGGGTGACCGGCGCGGTCGAGATCGAGATGCTGCTCGGGATGGCGACCGGGCAGGCGCGCGCCGTCCGCGAGGACGTGGGACGACTCCTCCTCTACACGCCCGTCGTGCACCCGCACGAGTTCGACGTGGCCATCTCGTACCTCATCCGCCGGCTCGAGGAGAACAGCAGCCCCGAGAACTTCCTCTCGGCCGCGTTCCGCCTCGACGACGAGGAGGTGCTGCAGCGGGAGCTCGGCCGATTCCGCGCCTCGCTCGAGGCCCTCGACGACTCCGTCCCGCCGCCGAACCGCACGCAGGACCGCCTGCGGGAGTGGTCCTCCGGCTCCGGCCGCCGCCTCGTGCAGGAGCACGCCCGCGCCGGCGAGCGGGCGCAGGACCCGGCCGCCGCGGGCCTGACGCAGGCCGTCCTCGGCCTCAGCCGCGGCTCCGGCGCGGCCGCCGCGACCGCGGGCTTCCACAACGAGCCCGACACCGACCCCGCCCTCCCCGGCAACCGACGCTGGGCGCGCCTGATCACCGAGCGCATCGCCGGGTCGACCATCGGAGCGGGCACGGCCGACGCCGCACGCGTGAGCACCGAGGCGGAGCTCCAGGAGGTGCTGCGCACGGTGTCCCGCCGCGCGGAGCGCTGGGGCGAGCGCCTGGGCTACGACCGAGCGGCCGTGCTCGACCGCGCCGGCCTCGTCCTCGCCGCGAACCGCGACCGCCTGATCGAGGTGATGGCCTCCGAGACCGGCAAGACGATCGCCGAGGCCGACCCCGAGGTCTCCGAGGCCATCGACTTCGCCCACTACTACGCCACCCGCGCCCGCGAGCTCGACGCCGTCACCGGGGCCACCTTCGTCCCCGCTCGGGTCACCGTCGTCGCTCCGCCGTGGAACTTCCCGGTCGCCATCCCGGCCGGATCGATCCTCGCGGCGCTCGCCGCCGGCTCCGGAGTCGTGGTGAAGCCGGCGCCCCAGGCCCGCCGCTCGGCCGCTGTGCTCGTCGAGGCGCTCTGGGACGCGGGCGTCCCGCAGGAGCTCCTCGCCCTGGTCGACCTCGACGAGGAGGAGCTGGGACGGGCGCTGATCACCGACCCCCTCGTGGACCGCGTGCTGCTCACCGGCTCCTACGAGACCGCCCGCCTCTTCCGCTCCTGGCGGCCCGGCCTCGCACTGCAGGCCGAGACCAGCGGCAAGAACGCGATCATCGTCACTCCCCACGCCGACTACGACCTCGCCGTCGCCGACATCGTCCGCAGCGCCTTCGGGCACGCCGGCCAGAAGTGCTCCGCCGCCTCCCTGGTGATCCTGGTCGGCTCGGTCGCCCGCTCCAAGCGCTTCCGCGCTCAGCTGGTCGACGCCGTCACGTCGCTCCGCGTCGGCCGGCCCGACGACCCGTCGGCGGTGATGGGGCCGCTCATCGAGGAGCCCACCGGCAAGCTCCTGCACGCGCTCACCACGCTGGGCGGAGGCGAGTCGTGGCTCGTCGAGCCGCAGCGCCTCGACGAGAGCGGCACGCTCTGGTCCCCCGGGATCCGCGAGGGCGTCACCGAGGACAGCTACGTCCACCTCACCGAGTTCTTCGGCCCGGTGCTCGGGATCATGCACGCGGCGACCCTCGAGGACGCCGTCCGGATGCAGAACGGCACCGAGTACGGGCTCACGGCCGGGCTCCACTCCCTCCACGCCGACGAGCTCGCCCTCTGGATCGACTCGGTCGAGGCGGGCAACCTCTACGTCAACCGGGGCATCACCGGAGCGATCGTCCGGCGCCAGCCCTTCGGCGGCTGGAAGCGCTCGTCCGTCGGCGGCGGCGCGAAGGCGGGCGGACCCAACCATCTCATCGGCCTCGGCTCCTGGAAGCCCTCGCCCGCGCGCTCCTCCTCGACGCTGCACCTGCGCGGCCTCGACGACCGCGCGCGCCAGTTCATCGAGGCGGCCCAGTCCTCGCTCCGGTTCGAGCAGTTCGACCTGCTCCGCCGCTCCGCACTCTCCGACCAGCTCGCCTGGGCGACCGAGTTCGGAGTCGTCACCGACATCTCGAAGGTCGGCTTCGAGCGCAACCTGTTCCGCTACCTCCGCGTGCCGATCGCGCTGCGCCTGGCCGACGGCGGCGACCTCGGAGAGCTCCTCCGCGTCATCGCCGCCGGTCTGCTGACCCGCTCCCGGATGGACATCTCCACGTCCCTCCCGCTCCCGCCGCGGGTCCAGGAGATGCTCGGCGGCGACGAGCTCGCCGAGATGGCGGGCCTCGTCCCGCGCATCGTCGTCGAGACCGACGCCCAGTGGCTCGAGCGCGCCGCGGCCGGCCGCATCACGGCGCCGCGCATCCGCATCATCGGCGACATCGTCTCCGACCGCGTCGACGGCTATGCGGGCCCGCAGGCCCCCGGCAGCCCGACGCACGGACAGCAGGCCGTCGTCCGCCGATCGTCCGACTCGACCGGCTCCTTCACCGACGTCGTCGCCGGCATGACCCGCGGCAGCACGGGCACGCCGGTCCCTCTCACCCGCGCCGACGGATCCCGCGTCCCCCTCGCGACCGCCCTCGCCGAAGCCCTCGGCGGCGCCCTCGACACCGCCGTCTACGCCGACCCGGTCACCCCCGCCGGCCGCGTCGAACTGCTGCCCTTCCTCCGCGAGCAGGCGATCTCGATCACGAACCACCGCTTCGGCAACCCGATCGATCTGAGCGACGACGTGCTGTAGTCGATTCCACGCCCGTCCCTGACGGGCGTGGCGCGGTCGGCATCTCGACGGGGTGCGTTCTGTGGAGCGGGGGGCGTTCGGCTGCAGCGATCCGCTGGTACGCGGATCGCTGGTTCGCCTCGGGGGCGGTGCTCGCGGGGATGGTGTGGATCGGGCGTGGCGCGGTCGGCTTCGCGACGGGGTGGGTTCTGCAGGGCGGTGTGCGTTCGGCTACAACGATCCGCTCGCACGCGGATCGCTGGTTCGCCTCGGGGGCGGTGCTCGCGGGGATGGTGTGGATTCTGTGTGGCGCGGTCGGCTTCTCGACGGGGGGCGTTCTGCAGGGCGGGGTGCGTACGGCTGCAGCGATCCGCTGGTACGCGGATCGCTGGTTCGCCTCGGGGGCGGTACTCGCGAGGATGGTGGGATCAGGCGGGCGCGGGTCGGCGTCCCGACGGAGCCTCGGGACGCGGCTCGACGAGGGGCGACGGGGGACTTACTTGTCGCGGCAAGTAGTGGGTAGGGTGGAGGGATGAGTGCGCCCGAGACACGTTGGCTGACGCCCGATCAGCTCGACGCCTGGCTGCGCTTCATCGCGGTCGTGGAACTGCTGCCGGGCGCCCTCGACACGCAGCTGCAGCGCGACGCGGGACTCACGCACTTCGAATACCTGACGCTGGCGATGCTGTCCGAGGCGCCCGACCGCGCCCTCCGGATGACCACGCTCGCCGCCCGCACCAACGCGACCCTGCCCCGCCTCTCGCACGTGGTGACCCGCCTCGTCGCCCGCGGCTACCTCGAGCGCCGCCCCTGCGCCTCCGACGGCCGCGCCACGAACGCGGTGCTCACCGACGCCGGCCTCCAGAAGATCGTCGACACGGCGCCCGGTCACGTCGCGACCGTGCTGGCCGACGTCATCGATCCGCTCGACGCCGAGCAGATCCCGCAGCTGGCCGACATCATGTCGCGCATGCTCGCCCGGCTCGACCCCGAGGGCAGGATGACGGTCGACGCCGTGCGCTCCTCGCTCGGAGACCCCGACACCCGCTTCTGCTGAGCGCACCGACCCCTCGCTCCCGGGGCGGACCGGCCTCGGCCGCGGCCGAATTCATGTACAGGGACTCCCGGACGTGCCCGTCAGGGTCCTCGAGGCCGCGCCCGCATGGAGCCGAGGTTCTGCACCGCGACCGGCTCGGCGCCGCCGGAGGCCGGCCCGTTCCCGAGCACCTCGCCGACCTCCTCCCGGCTGCCGACGCTCAACGCGAAGGGGCCCTGCACCCGGGAGCGCGCGTCGATGATCCCCTTCGACCTGGAGGTCGAGAAGGAGGGGTGCGGGACGACCATCGCGGACACGTGCTCGGAGGCGACGGAGCAGGCGGCGTCGTCGCTGAACAGAGGATTCAGGCCTGAACAGAGGATTCAGGCTCCGGCCGAGCGCCGTGGAGAACGCCCTCGAGCGCTGCGGATCCGTGAACGGGAGGTCGACGAGGATCGAGTCGACGGCCCTCCTCGTCAGTACAGCGATCGGCCGCGCGACACGCGGGAGTCCGTGCCATCATCGCCTCGTGCAGTTCACCACGACGCTCTTCCAGATCGGCAACAACACCGGCATCGAGGTGCCGCCCGAGGTCCTCGAGGCACTCGGCGGCGGCAAGCGTCCCGCCGTCGCGGTGACGGTGAACGGCTACCGCTTCACCAGCACGGTCGGAGCGATGGGCGGACGCGCGCTCATCCCGTTCTCGGCCGAGAAGCGCCGCGAGACGCAGCTCGCCGGCGGTGACGCGATCGACGTCGTGATCGAGCTCGACACCGCGCCGCGCGAGGTCGTCGTGCCGGAGGACCTGGCGTCCGCGCTGGCCTCGGCGGGCGCTGCGGAGCGCTTCGCCGCGCTCTCGCCCAGCGCGCGGAAGGCCCACGTCACGTCGGTCGAGGGCGCGAAGGCCGCCGAGACGAGGGCGCGCCGCGTCGCCTCGATCGTCGCGGCACTCGCCGGCTGACGGGCGCGCCACGGTCCGTGACGCGACCTCCCCGCCGGATAGGCTGCCTCCGGCGCCCCACGGCGGAGCGCCCTGGAAGCGGAGTCGGGGGACTTGATGGGTGCGGTTCGGCGTTGGGTGTTCCCGATCGTATGGATGGTCATCATCGGAGCGGCGAGCATCGCCCTGGTGAAGATCGCGTTCTTCCCGGACGGCGCGGCCGAGGCCGATCCGACGCAGCCGACCGGTGAGATCACCGAGCCGACCGTCACGGTCGCCCGCGGCACGGTCACCAACGACCTCACCCTCCAGGGCACCGTCGCCGCCGACCCCGCCGTGCCGCTGAAGGCGACGGCGGCCGGAACGGTCGACGACGTCTACGTGCAGCAGGGCGCGGCCGTCGCGTCGGGCGATCTCATCTACGACATCCGCGTCGAGACTCCGCGCGACCCGGTCGAGACGACCGGCCCGGACGGCGCCGTCACCCTCACCCAGCAGGAGCCCTCCGTGCGCTTCGAGCGGGTCTACGCCGCGACCGGCGGCACCCTCAGCGCGCTCGGCGTCATCCACGACCAGGCCGTCACGGTCGGCGAGGTGACCGGACAGGTCGCGCCGCCGAGCTACGCCGTCACCGGCACGATCGACGCGCAGCAGCTCTACCGCATCCAGAACCGGCCGACGGAGGCGCAGGTCGCGATCACCGGCGGGCCCGCCGGCTTCACCTGCACCGGCCTCACCATCAGCACCCCTCTCGCCGGAGCCGGCGAGGGCGGCACGACCGGCGGCGCGACGGACGGCGGCGGCGGGACCTCCACCGGCGGCTCCGGCACGAGCTTCACCTGCCAGGTGCCGACGGAGGTCACCGTGTTCCCCGGGCTCGCCGCCTCGGTGACGCTCGCGGGAGGCAAGGCGGAGGACGTCCTCGTCGTGCCGACCACCGCGGTCGAGGGCACCGCCCAGTCCGGCGTCGTGTTCCGCCGGGCGGACGACGGCAGCACCGAGGAGGTCCCGGTGACGCTGGGACTCACCGACGGCAGCTCCGTCGAGATCACCGGCGGAGTGGAGGAGGGCGCCGAGCTCCTGCAGTTCGTGCCGGGCGCGGAGGAGGCTGCTCCCGACGTCCAGCTGGGCGGCGACTGCATCGCGCAGCCCGACGGCTCGGTCTTCTGCTCGTGACGATCCTCCGGCTCGAGGGGATCCGCAAGGTCGTCCCGCTGCCCGACGCACCGCCGCTGACGATCCTCGACGGCGTCGATCTCGAGGTGGGCGAGGGCGACCACGTCTCGGTCGTGGGGCGCAGCGGCTCCGGCAAGTCGACGCTGCTCAACATCCTCGGACTCATCGACGAGCCCACCGAGGGGCGGATGCTGCTCGAGGGCGCTCCCACCGAGACCCTGTCCTCGCGGGCCCGCGCGCGCATCCGCGGCGGCAGCATCGGCTTCATCTTCCAGCAGTTCAACCTGCTGGAGGGGCGGACCGCCCGCGAGAACGTGATGACGCCCCTGCTCTACGCGACCGGATCGGAGTTCTGGCGCCGCCGCGACCTCGCGGCCGAGATGCTGGAGCGGGTCGGCCTCGGGCACCGCGTGGACTCGATGCCCGGGCGCATGTCCGGCGGCGAGCAGCAGCGGATCGCGATCGCCCGCGCCCTGGTGCGCCGACCGCGGCTGATCCTCGCCGACGAGCCGACGGGCGCCCTCGACACCGACACCGGCGAGAGCGTGATGGGCCTGCTCGACGAGATCGCCCGCGAGTCCGGCTCCGCGCTGGTCACCATCACCCACGACCCGGCCATCGCGGCGCGGGCCGAGCGCCACTACCGGCTCGACCACGGCCGCCTGGGCTCGACCGCGGATGCGGGCCCCGTCGCCGAGGCGGCGGTCCTCTGATGCGCGCGCTCGTCGGGATCGCCGGCGCGATCGTCGAGGCGTGGACCGAGCTGCGGATCCACCGCGGACGCGTGCTCCTCTCGCTGATCGGAGTCGCGGTGGCCGTCGCCGCCCTGACCGCGGTCGTCGCCGCCGGTGGCATCGCCCGCCAGGCCAGCATCGAGCAGGCCGAGCGCTCCAGCGGGCGCCCGGCGAGCCTCTTCCTCTCCGCCTACCCCTCCGGTACCGGCACCGCCGAGGTGGATGCCGACGCACTCCAGGCCGCGTGGACCGGTGCGCTCGAGCGCTACTCCATCACCTACGCGAGCCGCTCGACCTACGGCAGCGCGCGCGTCCAGTTCGCCGACGGCGCCGTCGACGTCGCGGTGCAGGCGGTCGACCAGCCCTTCGCCGAGATGCACCGGCTGAAGATCGTGGACGGCTCCTGGTTCACCGCCCGCGACTCCCAGCGCCTCGCTCCCGCCCTCGTCGTCAACGAGCGCTTCTGGGAGCGGATCGGGAGCCCGGATCTGCGCACCCACCCGGTGGTCACCCTGCTCGGCTCCGAGCGCGACGTCACGGGCGTGGTGGTCGGCGTGACTCCCTCCTCGCAGTTCGAGACGGACCCGTCGATGATGATGCTCGCGGACGCCTACCCGGCGGTCGCCCGCGACGCCGACCCGCAGTACGGCGGGCAGGGCGTGCCGAACTACGAGATGTGGGTGCCGCTCGACCTGGCCGAGCCCCTCGCCGCGGCGGTGGAGCGCGACGTGGCCGGCGCCCTGGGATCCGACTTCGAGGTGTCGGTCGACCGGCAGGACTACCTGGTCTACGACTCCGACCCCTTCGGCGTGCTGACCTGGGTGATCGGCGGCGTGGCGGGCCTGGTGCTGGCGCTCGGCGCGCTCGGGCTGCTCAACATCGCCCTGGTCACCGTCCGGCAGCGGATCCGGGAGATCGGCATCCGGCGCAGCTTCGGCGCCTCCTCCGGCCGCATCTTCTTCTCGATCATGATGGAGAGCGTCGTGGCGACCGTGGTCGCCGGAGTGGTCGGCGTGACGATCGCGGTCATCCTCGTCACCAACCCGTGGACGGTGGCCTTCGTGCAGGACAACGGGATCGCCGACATCCCGCCTTTCCCGGCCGAGGCGGCGCTGCTCGGGCTCGGGGCGGCGACCCTCGTCGGCGCGCTCGCGGGCCTGGTGCCGGCGATCGTCGCCGTGCGGGTGAAGGTGATCGACGCGATCCGCTACTGAGGCCCGCCGAGGGTGACGACGAGCTCGTCGCCCTCGAGCGCGGCGTGCGCGTCGGAGTAGTGCGCGATCCGGGGCAGCCCCCGGGTGCTCGCACTCTCGTGGCTCCCGACGACGATGACGCGCATGCCGGCGTCCAGACCCGCCCGGATGCCGGCCTCGGCGTCCTCGAACACCAGCGCGTCCTCGGGGGAGACGCCGAGCAGGGCCGCGGCGGCGAGGTAGCCGTCGGGAGCAGGCTTGCCGTTCGCGACGTCGTGCGCGGTGACGACGGTGTCGGGGGAGGGGACGCCCGCCGCGGCCAGACGGGCGGCCGCCAGTGCCGGGCTCGCGGACGTGACCAGGGCGACGCGCTCGCGGGGGAGTGAGGCGAGGAACGCCGTCGCGCCGGGGATCTCGACGGTGCCCTCGGTGTGCTCGAGCTCGTACGCGTCGAGCTCCGCGACGATCGCGTCGACGTCGCTGCCGGCCGGAGCGAAGCGGCGGACGCTGTCGGCGGCGCGGACACCGTGAACGGCGCCGAGCACCGCGTCGTGGTCGAGAGCGAAGCGCTCGGCGAAGGCGCCCCAGATGGTCTCGACGACGGCCGTCGAGTCGACGAGCGTCCCGTCCATGTCGAAGAGGGCGGCGCGGGCTCGGAGGAGGTGGGGCATGCGTCCATCCTGGCGGTCGGCGGCCTCCGGCGTCTGCCGGAGCGGACAGCGCTCGGACAGCGCGCGATCAGCCCGCCCTCAGGCCATGCATCGTGTCGCGGCGCTACGGTGGTCCGAGATCGCGGGCAGACGCCCGGAGGGGAGTGGAGGACGCCATGACGGACGACAACGGAACCGGCACGGACCAGGGCGCGAGCACGGGCGGCGAGGCCTCCGGACCCCGCGCCGGGTGGTACCCGGACCCGGCGGGCTCGTCCCGTCAGCGCTGGTGGGACGGGACCGGCTGGACGGAGTCGCTCCGCGACGCGCCGGCGGCCACTCCCACCGCCCCGGCCGAGAGCGGGTCGGCGCAGGCCGCCGCGACTCCCGTTCCGCCGACCGCACCGACTCCGCCCGCGCCGCCCGCCGAGCGTCCCGCCTACGGGGAGACGTCGAGCGGAGCGGCGACGAGCTACGGGCAGTCGGCCTCGGGTCGGTATCCGCAGCAGCCGTCGTCCGCCGACCCGCAGCAGAGCTACGGGCAGCAGGGCTACGGGCAGCAGGGCGCCGGTCAGCAGCCGCAGCCGCAGCAGCCCTCCGGCCAGCAGCAGCCGCAGCAGGGCTACGGCCAGCAGGCTCCCCAGCAGTACGGCCAGCAGGGGTACGGCCAGCAGCCCTACGGCCAGCAGCAGCAACAGCCTTACAACCAGCAGCAGCCGCAGTACCCGGCCTACGCCGCGGCTCCCGGAGCACCCGTGCAGCAGCGCGACACGAGCATCGTCACGTCCACCCCGTGGATCTGGGTGGTGGTCCTCCTGCCGCTGCTCTCGGCGCTGTCGATCTTCCTCCTCCCGCCGAGCGCGATCGTCGACTCGTCGATGGCCTCGACCTACGGGCCGAGCTCCTCGATGGGGATGTCGACCGCCTACCTCGTCGGCCTCGGCGTGCTCCAGGTCGTCGGCTTCCTGATCTACGCGGC
The DNA here is from genome assembly GCF_002931115.1 of Rathayibacter sp. AY1E6. Taxonomy (NCBI): domain Bacteria; kingdom Bacillati; phylum Actinomycetota; class Actinomycetes; order Micrococcales; family Microbacteriaceae; genus Rathayibacter; species Rathayibacter sp. AY1E6. The sequence continues at coordinate 112,313 of NZ_PSVK01000005.1, forward strand.
GGAGGTCGTCTTCGCCTTCCTCGACTGGCGCCAGCTGAAGCGAGCCGGCCTGCAGCGTCCGTTCCACTGGGCGTGGGCCTTCCTCGCCGCTCCCTACGTCTACGTGATCGGCCGAAGCGTGGTCGTGAAGCGCGTGACCGGCGGCGGACTCCTCCCGCTCTGGGTCTTCCTCGGCGTCGTGGTCGTGTCGTTCCTCATCGCGATCGGCTGGACGGTGTCGCTCTTCTCCCAGATGACGCAGGCCTTCGCTCCCGCGGGCTTCTGAACCCGTGCGCGCCGCCGGTCTCGTCCTGACCGGCGGCGCCGTCTTCACCGCCGACGCCGTGCGCTCCCGAGCGCACGGCGTCGCTGTCGTCGGAGGGCGGATCGTCGCGGTCGGCGCCGACGCCTCCGACCTGATCGGGCCGCGCACCGAGGTGGTCGACCTCGAGGGCCGGATGCTCGTCCCCGGCTTCCAGGACGCCCACGTGCACCCGGTCTGGGGCGGCGCCGCGCTGCTGCGCTGCTGGCTCGGAGCGGGAGGGTCGCCCGCCGAGCACCTGGCGACGGTCGCCGAGTACGCGGCTCGGGAGAGCGGAGCGGAGTGGATCCTCGGCGGCGGGTGGAACCTGCCCGACTTCCCCGGAGGCACCCCGACCGCCCGCGAGCTCGACACGGTCGTCCCTGACCGGCCCGCCTTCCTCACCAACGCCGACGGGCACGGTGCCTGGGTCAACTCCGCCGCACTGCGCCTCGCGGGGATCGACCGCACGACGCCGGACCCCGCCGACGGCCGCATCGAGCGCCTGGCCGACGGGACCCCCTCCGGCACCCTGCACGAGGGGGCGATGGACGCAGTCCGCCGCCACCTCCCGCCCGCGAGCGCGGACGAGCTCCACCGGGCGCTGCTCCTCGGGCAGGAGACCCTGCACTCGTTCGGAGTGACGGCGTGGCAGGACGCGATCATCGGCTCCTACGGCGATGTGGGCGACCCCGGTCCGGTGTACCGCCGCGCGGCGCTGAGCGGCGAGCTGACCGGGCGCGTCCGCGGTGCGCTGTGGTGGGACCGAGGCCGCGGCGTCGAGCAGATCCCGGAGCTCGTCGAGCGGCGCGCGGCGCTCGCCGCCGACCGCTTCGCGCCGACGACCGTCAAGATCATGCAGGACGGGGTCGCCGAGAACTTCACGGCGGCGATGCTCGAGCCCTACCTCGACGGGCACGGCGGCCACGGTCACGGCGACGGCCTCTCGATGGTCGACCCGCGCCTCCTGAACGAGGCCGTGCCGCTCCTGGACGCGGCCGGGTTCCAGGTGCACCTCCACGCGATCGGTGATCGTGCCGTACGCGAGTGCCTGGACGCGGTCGAGCGGGCGATCCAGGCGAACGGGCGCCGCGGCAACCGCCACCACCTCGCCCACCTGCAGGTCGTGCATCCGGACGACCTGCCGCGCTTCCGTGCGCTCGACGTCGCGGCCAACCTGCAGATGCTGTGGGCCTCGCTGGAGCCGCAGATGGTGGAGTTGACGCTGCCGTTCCTCGGTGAGCGGCGCGGCTCGTGGCAGTACCCGTTCGGCGACCTGCTCCGCTCGGGCGCGGTGCTCGCCGCGGGGAGCGACTGGCCGGTGTCGACGCCCGACCCGCTCGCCGCGATCCACGTCGCGGTGAACCGGCTCTCGGCGCCGTCCGAGCGCGAGCCGGGGTGGAGCGAGGAGGTGTTCCTCCCGGGGCAGCGCCTCGACCTCGCCACCGCCCTCTCCGCCTCCACGGCCGGCTCGGCGTGGGTGAACGGCCTGGAGGGCGAGTCGGGCTCGATCGCCGTGGGACTCGCGGCGGACTTCGCCCTGCTGGACCGGGACCCCTTCGCCGGCGACCCCGGGGCGATCGGGGACACCCGGGTGCTGGGCACCTGGATCGGCGGAGAGCGCGTCCACACCGCAGCGGACGCGCCCGCCTGATCCGGGTCGTTCAGGAGGCGGCGCTCAGCAGGTGATCGCTCCGCCGATGATCCCCGCGAGCAGCCCGCCGGTCGCGGAGGCGATCGCGCCGGGACCGGAGATCGCACCGATCACCCCGCCGGTCGCGGCACCGCTGACGCCGCTTCCGGCGACGCAGTGGCCCCACTCGGGCGAGCTCCAGTCGCTGTTCAGGCGCAGGCCGCGCACCGCGGAGCGGGACGCCGAGTCCGGGGCGAAGTGGAAGGTGAGCGTGTCGGAGTCGTCGATCGACCAGTGGCCCGACACGGTGCGGCCGCGTCCGACGTCGATCCTCTCCGGGAGTGCGTCGGACGTCTCGGCGCCGTCCGTGAAGCCGACCCCGCCGCCCGCCAGCTCGACGATCCGCGTGCCGTCGGTGACGTCGAAGGTCACCGTCGACGCCGATCCGCCCCGTGCCTCGAGGTGCACCCGGCTGCTCGTCTCCTGCCTCGCCGGCTCGGCGTGCGCGGCCTGCGCTGTGAACAGCGGCACCGCCAGCAGAGCGGCCGCCGCCGCGACCAGTGCCGTGCTCGTCCTCTGTCGTTCCATCGTCGTTCCCTCCCTCGGATTCCGATCCAGGAGGGAGGGCTCAGCGCCGCCGGTCGACGAGGGCGAGGACGACGGACGCCACCGCTGCCGCGACGGCGGCGGTGACCACGACGTCCCACGGATCCTCGGCGCCCACCGCGGTCGCGACGAGGTGCCCGGCCAGGACGCCGACGAACAGAGCCGGCAGCATCAGCCAGATGCGCCGTCTGCGTCGTGCCGCCGTACCGGCCTGTTCCCTGTCGCTCATGCTCGCCCTCCTGGATTCACCATACAGGTATGGAGTACCAGGCGGTCGCGACGCGCGTCGAGGAGGTGGCGCGATCCGTCAGGCCTCGCTGCGCTGGATGAGGCGGGAGAGGACGATCGCGGAGCGCGTGTGGTCGACGTTGGGCGCGATGCGGACCTTCTCGAGGGCGAGCTCGAGGCTGGGGATGTCGCGCGAGCGGATGTGGACGATCGCGTCGGCGGAGCCGGTGACCGTGCCCGCGTCGACGACCTCGGGGACCGCGGAGAGGATGCGGCGGAGCTCGTCCGGAGCGACGGTGCCGCGGCAGAAGAGCTCGACGTAGGCCTCGGTGGCCATGCCGTCGACCGCGGGGTCGACCTTGATCGTGAAGCCGCGGATCACGCCGTCGGCCACGAGGCGGTCGACGCGGCGCTTCACCGCGGAGGCGGAGAGCCCGACCACGCCGCCGATGTCGCCGTAGCCCGCGCGGGAGTTCTGGCGCAGCAGATCGAGGATCTTCCGATCGATGTTGTCCATGCTCCGAGGATAGGCGCGGCCGGAGCGGCGCCTGGACGGCAGCAGAGTGCCACTGGAGATTCGTGACGCCCGGCTATATAGTTGCTCTCGGTCAATAGTTGATTGCAGTCAACTAGATCCGCCGCCGTGATGAAGAGGAGCCCATGTCACACCCCGAACACCGCGCCGCATCGCGCGGAACCACCGCGCCGCACGCCCCCGCCGGGCCGGACGGCGCCATGTCGCACCGCCAGGTGCTCGAATCGCTCAGCGGCCTGCTGCTGGGCATGTTCGTCTCGATCCTCGCGGGCACGGTCGTGTCGACCTCGCTGCCCCGGATCATCTCCGACCTCAAGGGCGACCAGAACGCCTACACCTGGGTCGTCACCGCGACCCTGCTCGCGACCACGGTCTCCACTCCGCTCTGGGGCAAGTTCGCCGACCTGTTCAACCGCAAGCTGCTGATCCAGCTCGCCCTCGGCCTGTTCGTCATCGGCTCCGCTCTGGCCGGCTTCTCGCAGGACACGAACATGCTGATCGTCTTCCGCGTGTTCCAGGGCCTGGGCGCCGGCGGACTCGCCGCGCTGAGCCAGATCATCATGGCCGACATCATCAGCCCCCGTGAGCGCGGCAAGTACGCCGGCCTCTTCGGCGGCGTGATGGCGATCGGCACCGTCGGCGGCCCGCTCCTGGGCGGCGTCGTGACCGACGCGTTCGGCTGGCGCTGGAACTTCTTCATCGCGATGCCCGTCGCGATCGTCGCGATCGTCCTCCTCCAGATGACCCTCCGCCTCCCCGCGCACCCCAAGCGGAAGGTGCGGATCGACTACCTCGGCGCCGTGCTCATCGCGGGCGGAGTCTCGCTCCTGCTGATCTGGGTCTCCCTCGCCGGCAAGAACTTCGACTGGGCCTCGTGGGAGACCGCGGTCATGGTCGGCGGTGCCGTCGTGCTGCTGATCGCCGCCGTGATCACCGAGCTCACCGTGGCCGAGCCGATCATCCCCATGGGGATGTTCAAGAACCGCACCTTCAGCCTCGCCGTCGTGGCGAGCATCTCGGTCGGCGTCTCGATGTTCGGCGTCGCCGTCTTCCTCGCGCAGTACATGCAGCTGGCCCGCGGAGCCACGCCGACCCAGTCGGGCCTGCTCACCATCCCGATGATGGCCGGCCTGCTGATCGCGTCGACGATCTTCGGCGGGATCATCTCCCGCACCGGCAAGTGGAAGGCGATCATGATCAGCGGCGGCGTGCTCGCCGTGATCGGAACCTCCCTCCTCAGCACCCTCCGCTACGACACGGACCTGGTCCTCGTCGGGATCTACATGGCCGTCCTCGGCGCCGGCCTGGGCATGCTGATGCAGAACCTCGTCCTGGTGGTGCAGAACTCGATCGAGGTGAAGAACCTCGGCGTCGCGACCAGCGCGGTCACGTTCTTCCGCAGCCTCGGCGGCACCGTCGGAGTCTCGGTCCTGGGCTCGATGCTCGGCACCGTGATCGCCGACCGCATCAAGACCGGCATCGCGGGGCTCGCTCCCGCCGACCAGGCTCTCGCCGCGCAGGCGCTGGGCAGCGGCACGATCCCGCAGCCGGCCACCCTGCCCGACGCCGTGCGCGTCGTGGTCGAGAGCGCCTACGGGATCGGCGTCGGCGACGTGTTCCTCTACAGCATCCCGCTCGCCGTGGTCACGCTGATCGCCGTCGTCCTCCTGCCCAACGTGAGTCTCGGCTCGAAGAACGCGGTGCAGCTCAAGGCGGAGCCGACCACTCCGCTGCAGGCCGCGGAGGACGCCCTCATCGCCGCCTCGGACGGCCAGGCGGCGCTCCGCCCCGTCGGCCAGGCCCGGCGGACGGACGACGCGACGCACGCCCGGGAGGGTCGCGAGGCCACTCCCGCCGGACACGGCCGCCACGCCGACGACGAGCGGCAGGAAGAGCCGGTCGGGCACGCACGCCACGCCGCTCCCACCGGCTCCGTCGACGTGATCGAGCGCTCCTGATGCCCGCCGCCGCGCCCTCGGCCGAGGCGCTGCACGAGGTCGAGGAGCAGATCACCGTGCTCGCCGTCCAGGTGCGCCTCGCCGTCCGGGACGCGGCGGCGTCGATCGACCCGGCGCTGCCGCCCTTCGGACTGCGGCTGCTGCGGATCCTCGAGCGCTGCGGTCCGGTCCACTCCGGCGCCGCGGCGGAGCGGCTCGGGGTCGACCGCAGCGCGATCAGCCGCCAGGCCCGCCAGCTCGCCGAGCTGGGCCTGGTCGAGATGACCTCCGATCCCGCCGACGGCCGAGCGCGGTTCCTCTCGCTCAGCGCGGCCGGATGCGAGCGGATGCGCGACCTCGGCGGCCGTCAGCGGCAGCGGATGCAGGAGGCGCTGAGCGCCTGGCCCGAGGAGGACCTGCGTGCGTTCGCGGGATACCTGGAGCGGCTGACCGCGGCCGAGTGAGCCGCGTGATCTGAACGAGTGGCGCGGACCGATGCGGTCCGCGCCACTTCTGCGTGCCGCCGGACGCGGCGCGGGCGCGCTGACCGCGCGCCGTCTCGCGCCACCCGGTGCCGACGCCGTCGTGGTCGTTCTACATTTCCTGAGATGTTCTCACTCAGGAGGCGATGACCCTGTTCTCTTTCGACCACGCAGCAGCGGCGGAGCTGGTCCGCGCCTCGGACGAGGCGGCGGAGGCGCTCGCCTCCCAGGGGCTGCTGAGGTCCGTCGCTGCCGAGTACGCGCTGGGCGAGTTCCGCGGCGCGTACGCCGAGCTGTTCCGCCGGGTCTGCGTCTGCGACAGGGAGAATCGCGGTCGGCTGAGCGCCGAGCTGCACGAGCTCGCCGACACGGTTCGGCTCGTGGCACGGAAGGCCGAGGAGGAGCGTCGGCGCCGGGAGGAGTACCTAGCCTGGGAGCGGCGGGCGGACGAGCGCGAGCAGCAGCGCCGCCTCGATCCGGTCGCGGCCCTCGCGGCGGGAGTCGAGGAGGTCGTCGACCGGCCGCCGTCCGATCGGCCGGTCGTGCCTCCGCCGATCCGTGCGCTGTTCTCCCCCCGGTCGGTGCCCCGCACGTCCCCGGGCGGCCCCGCCGCGGGAGGCACGACCTCCGCCGACCCCGAGCGCCTCGACGTCTTCGTCTCGCAGACCCGGCAGGCGGACGAGGCGATGCGCTCCCGGCTCCAGGATCTGATGGCCGCCTGGGGAGCCTTCGGCAACCGCTGCTCGTGGGCGCCGGTCGAGTCCTTCTCGGTGCTCCGGGGCTTCCGCGAGCTGCTGTCGATCGGTGCGGCCGACGCGACCTGGGTCGAGCAGATCTCCCTGGCCTTCACCGCCGCGGGGGGAGCGGCGCTCTCCGTTCCGGTCCTCGACGCCGTCGGCACCCTGGCGCGGCCCCGGGGCGGCCGGAGCCTGCTCGACTCCCTCGCGGCGCTCTCGTCCGACGATCTCGCGACACTCCTGGCGGCGTCGCCCGACCTCGCGGCGCGCCTCGGGCGACTGGCTCCGACCCTCGTGAACGACTGGTGGCGGGGCCTCGACTCCACGGACGGCGCGCGCTTCTCGCCGCAGCAGGAGGCGCTGGTCGCCGGTCTGCCCGGGGTGATCGGGAATCTGGAGGGTGTTCCCTACCGCGCCCGGGTGAGGGCGAACGAGAGGGCGCTGAGGGCGCGGATCGTGGCGCTGAGGAGCGAGGCGGCGGGCCTGCGCGGGAAGGCGGGCGACGGGGAGCGACTCGCGGCGGTGGAGTCGCAGCTGGTGGCGCTGAGGGACGTGCGGGCATCGCTCCGGCGCGGTCTCGGTCAGGACCCGCGCTTCCTCATCTCCCTGACCGCCGACGAGCCTCCGCTCGCCGCCGTCTCGATCGGCGATCCCGACACCGCCACGAACGTCACCTACGCCGTCCCCGGGATGGGACAGACGACGGAGAGCATGACCCGATGGACGAAGGCGTCGCAGAATCTGCAGTCGCTCCTCCCGCCCGGCAGCGCCGTCGTCTCCTGGATCGGCTACGAGACCCCGCCGATGGCGCGGCTCGGCGGGAACGGCATGGACGTCCTCACCTCGAACCAGGCGGTCGCCGGCGGCGCCGCACTCGCCTCGGCTGTCCAGGGGCTCTCCGCGGTCCGGGGCGACGACCTGCCGAAGCCGAACGTCGTCGCCCACTCCTACGGCAGCACCGTCATGGCCGTCGCCGCCTCGCGCTCGGACGTCGAGCTCGGGGTCGTCGTGACGCTGGGCTCGGCCGGCCTCCCGGACAGCGTCGACGAGGCGAGCGACCTGCACGCGGAATCCGTCTTCGCGGGGCAGGCGCGGGACAAGTACCTCGGCGAGACCGAGAGCGGCGACGAGGCCGCGTGGATGGGCCGCGCCTTCAGCTGGAACCACCACACGGATCCCGCTGACGAGGACTTCGGCGCGCGCGTCTTCGGTGTGGAGACCGGAGGCGACGCCGGGAGGATCGTGACGGATCACGCTGCGCTGAAGAGCGACGACGGCGATCTCGCGGGGTATCTCGACATGAACACCGAGTCCCTGCAGAACGCGGCGTGGGCCGTCTCCCGGCGACTCGACCTGCTGACCGAGAACCGGCCGCTCGGACCGACCGCCTTCCAGAAGGTGGTCGTGGGAGCCTCCCATGGCGGGTAGAGGCTCTCCTCAGCGGACGGGCGTCGCGCTGACCGTCGCCGCTCTGCTCGTGATGTCGATGACCGCTTGTGCAACGGAGAAGGAGGCGAGACCGGTGAGCACGATGAGTCCTCGGGAAGGTCGGGATCGGGCGGTGGAGTTCGTGCGGGACTCCGCGGGGCGGCTCGATGTGGAGGGGTGGTGGCCGCGGAGCGGCGCGGCCAGGCCCGATGTGTGCGGCCCCGGCGACCGGGTGAGCGGTGCGAGCTACAGCTACGCCTGGTGGGCCCCGGCGGGCACCGATGTCGAGGGGGATGCGCGGAAGGTCGCGGACTACTGGGAGTCGCTGGGGATGACGGTGAGAGTGACCGATTCGACTCCGCGCCCGACGGTCTACGGGCAGGGCGGACCGGTGCTGCGGGCGAGCTTCGTCACCGGCGCTGTCGAGGAGATGTACATGATCGGGGCGGAGATGCCGTGCGCGCCCGGCGATTTCGAATCACTCCTCCTCGAGGACGAGGCTCAGCGCGCGGCGGGTGCGGTCCTTCCGGGTGATGAAGGCGTCGTCCCGAAGCCGGATCCGTGGGACCTCCCACTCCCCTCCGATCCGTCGGGTTCCGGCTCGGAGGGATGAGCCGCCCCGTCCACCGCGTCCTGATCGGAGATGCCGACGTCGCTTCCGTTGCCGGGGGAGGGGTCGGCCTCAGCGCGGTGCGCCCACCAGCTGCGCGACGTGCACGACGAAGGCGCGGCGGCGGTCGCGCGTCTCCTCCCCGCCCCGGGAGGCGAAGGGGGTGAGGTGCCAGATCTCGCAGAGGCCGAGGAGGGCGATGAAGAGGTCGTCGGCGGACCAGCTCGCGTCGACGACGCCGGTGCGCTGCCACTCGAGGACCCGGGCCTCGGGGGCGGGGACCCCGCCGAGCTGCTCGCCGGCCTCCTCCCAGACGCCGGCTCCCTCCAGGCGCGCCCACGTGAGCAGGCGCAGGAACTCCGGGTGCTCCCACACATGGTCGAACATGCGGCCCGCGAGGTCGGGGAGGTCCGCCGCCTCGGCGAGGAGCGTCTCGTCGAGAGCGCCGAGCGCCTCGACGACGGTCGCGACGAACAGGCCGCGCTTGCCGCCGTAGTAGGCGTAGAGCCGCTCCTTGTTCAGACCCGCCGCCGCGGCCACACGGTCGACCCGGGCGCCCGCGAAGCCGTGGGCGGCGAACTCGACGGAGGCCGCGCGGAGGATCCGCTCGCGCGCGGGCAGCGCCGCATCGGATGTCGGCTCCATGGTTCACCTCCGGGCGCTCGAACGATACACTCTTCTTCGCCCAACCAACTGGTTGGGGTGGTTCGGCCCCGATGACGCGGCTCGGATCCGGACCCGCCGGTCCCGCTCCGCTCCGTGTGAAAGGCCGCCATGCCCTCCCCGTCCGCTCCCTCCTCCGCCCGCCGCTGGTGGGTGCTCGTGATCCTCGCGCTCACGCAGCTCGTCGTCGTGCTCGACGGCACCATCGTCACGATCGCCCTCCCCGCCGCGCAGGCCGACCTCGGCCTCACCGACGTCGAGCGCCAGTGGGTCGTCACCGCCTACGCCCTCGCGTTCGGCGCGCTCCTGCTCCTGGGCGGCCGCATCGCCGACTACACCGGCCGCAAGCGCACCTACCTGATCGGGATGATCGGCTTCGGCGCCGCCTCCGCCTGGGGCGGCCTCGCCACCTCCGGCACCGAGCTGATCGCCGCCCGCGGGCTGCAGGGCGCCTTCGCCGCGCTGCTCGCTCCGGCCGCTCTGGCCCTCCTCACCGTCTCCTTCCCCTCCGGCCGCGAGCGGGGCACGGCCTTCGCCGTCTTCGGAGCGGTCGCCGGAGCGGGCGCCGCCGTCGGCCTCGTGCTGGGCGGGCTGCTCACCGAGTTCGCCGACTGGCGCTGGTGCCTCCTCGTCAACGTCCCCGTCGTCGTGGTCGGCGCGATCGCCGGCCAGCTGCTCGTCACCGAGAGCCGCGCGGAGGGGCGCAACCGCTTCGACGTCGCCGGGACGATCACCGTCGCGCTCGGGCTCGCGAGCGTCGTCTACGGCTTCACCCTCGCCGAGCAGGGCTGGCTCCGCGTCGACACCCTCGGCTTCCTCCTCGTCGGCGTGCTGCTGCTGGCCCTCTTCGTGCGGATCCAGGCCCGCTCCGACCACCCGTCGCTGCCGCTGCGCATCGTCGCCGACCGCGTCCGCGGCGGAGCCTTCCTGGTCCAGGCGATCGTCGGCAGCGTGATGATCGGCTCCACCCTCTACCTGACCCTGCACCTGCAGCTGGTCCTGGGCCTGCCGCCGCTCGAGGCGGGCCTGGCCAATCTGCCGATGACGGTGACGATCATGATCGTCGCCGGAGTCGCCGCCAAGCTGCTGCCGCGCACCGGCCCGCGCGTGCTGATGATCGTCGGCCCGCTGATCGCGGCGGCCGGGCTCCTCTACCTGAGCCGTATCACCCCCGACGGCGGCTACCTCCTCGAGGTGCTGCCCGCGCTGATCCTCCTGGGCGTCGGCATGGCGATGGTCTTCGTGCCGCTGCAGAACCTCGCGCTCACCGGAGTCGCGGCCCACGACGCCGGTGCCGCCGGAGCGACCGCGAACGCCGCCATGCAGATCGGCGGCTCGATCGGGCTGTCGATCTTCACGACCCTCTACGCGGGAGTCGCGGGCGAGCAGCAGTCGCCGGTCGCCTTCGTCGACGGCTACTCCGCGGTCTTCGTCGCGGCCGCGATCGGGCTGGTCGTCGCCTCCATCGTCGCCGTCGCGATGATCCGGGTGAAGAAGGAGGAGTTCCTCGCCCAGGCTCCGAAGGAGGCCGTCGCCCACCTGGGCTGATCCCGGCCTAGGCTCGGAAGCGCCATGCAGCCACTGACCGAGACCGAGATCCGCGAGTCCTTCGTCAACGCCTCCCGCAAGGAGGTCGCCGATCTCGCGCTGCCGAAGGACTTCGACGCGCTGGACTGGTCGGTCATCGACCATCTCGGGTGGCGCGACCGGAGGATGGGCCGCCGCGCCTACGTCGTCGTGCCGCTGGAGGAGCGCCTCGTCGGGGTCCTGCTCACCCAGGCCGACGCCCTGCCGCGCTCGCGGGCGCAGTGCTCGTGGTGCCGCGACGTGCAGCTCCCGAACGACGTCGTCTTCTTCGGGGCGCGGAAGGCCGGAGCGGCCGGGCGGGCGGGGGACTCGCTCGGCACGCTCGTCTGCTCCCGCTTCGAGTGCTCGGTGAATGTGCGGCGGCGCCCGTCGGTGGCCTACATCGGGTTCGACCTCGAGGCGGCGCGGGCGCAGCGGATCGCGACTCTGCGGGCGCGCACCGAGGGCTTCGCGCGCGAGGTGCTCGGCGAGGCGTGACCGCGCTCAGCGGCGCGTGGACGCGCGCACGTGCATCCGCTCGCCCTGGCGGCCGAAGAGGCTGAGGAACTCGACCTGCTGCTCGTCGGCGCGGCCGAACCAGTGCGGCACCCGGGTGTCGAACTCGGCGGCCTCGCCGGCCGGCAGCACCAGATCGTGCTCGCCGAGCCGCAGGCGGAGCCGCCCGCTCAGCACGTAGAGCCACTCGAAGCCCTCGTGCGCGCGCTGCTCCGCCGGCTCCGTCACCGGCCCGGCCGGGAGCGTGTGCTTGAACGCCTGGAGCGCGCCCGCGTCGCGGCTGAGCGGCTGGATGACCATGCCGTTCCGGCGCACCGGCCGCCCGTGCACGCGGGGATCCTCCGGCGCGGCGCCGACGAGCTCGTCGAGCGGCGCCCCGAGGGCGCGGGCGATCGGGAGGAGCAGCTCCAGCGTCGCGCGGCGGCCGCCGCTCTCGAGGCGCGAGAGGGTGCTCGCCGAGATGCCGGTCTCGGCCGCGAGGGACGCGAGCGTGCGGTCGCGGCGGGTGCGCAGGCGCCGGAGCCGTGGCCCGACGGCGGCGACGATCTCGTCGTCGGACGGGGCGGGCGGGGTTTCGGGCACGACGCCATCCTGGCACGTGCGGTCGCGCCGCATGCCGGAACGGCACGGATCCTCGCGGCCCAGCCCGGGGCGGCGGAGCATCGACCCATGACCTCCACCGACGCCCCCACCGGCCCGCCCGTCCCCGCCCCCGCCGACGTCCTGATCCTCGGCGCCTCCTTCGCCGGCCTCGCCGCTGCCACCGCCCTCGGCCGCAGTCTCCGCGACGTCCTCGTCGTCGACGGCGGACCTCCACGCAACGCACCCTCGCCCGGTGCCCACAACGTGCTGACCCGCGACGGCGTCCCGCCCACGGAGCTGGTGCGCCTGGCGCGCGCCGAGGCCGAGGGCTACGGTGCCCGGGTGGTCGAGGGCGAGGCGGTCCGCGCCTCCGCGGGTGCCGAGGGCGTGACCGCGACCCTCGCCGACGGCACGGTCCTCCGCGCGCGCCGCCTCCTGCTCGCGACCGGCGTCCGCGACCTGCTGCCGGAGATCCCCGGGCTCGGCGCCCGCTGGGGACGGGACGTCCTGCACTGCCCCTACTGCCACGGCTTCGAGGTGCGCGGCCGGCGGATCGGCGTGCTCGGCAGCTCGTTCGCCGGGCACCAGGCGCAGATGTTCCGGCAGCTCAGCGACCGGACGTCGATCCTGCTCCACGGCGCACCCGCGCCCGTCGGCGACGAGGCGGCGGCGCTGGCCGCCCGCGGGATCGCTCTCGTGCCGGGTCGCGTCGAGAAGGTCCTCGTCGAGGACGACCGCCTGGTCGGCGTGGTGATCGACGGTCGACGGCACGAGCTCGACGCGCTCGTCGTCGGCCCGCGGGTCGAGGGGCGGCTCCCCGAGGGGCTCGGCCTCGAGCTCGCCGACCACCCGTCGGGAGTCGCGCGGCACCTCGCCGTCGATCCGATGGGCCGGACCGGCGTCGCCGGGGTCTTCGCCGCGGGCTCGCTGGTCGAGCCGATGGCGCAGGTCGTCGCCTCGTCCGCCGACGGGCTGCGCGTGGGCGCGGCGATCAACCACGACTTGATCGAGGAGGAGATCGCCGACGCGCTGCAGGCCGCCTGACGCGCGCTCAGCGGCGGCGGTACTCCAGCTCCGGGCGGCCGGGGGAGCCGTAGCGGGGCGCGCGGTCCGCGACTCCGGAGTCGGCGAGGTGCTCGAGGTAGCGGCGGGCCGTCACCCGCGAGATGTCGAGGCGGGTGGCGAGCTCGGCCGCCGAGAGGCCGACGGGACCCAGCAGCGCGGTGACGGCCTCGAGGGTCTGCGCCGAGAGCCCCTTCGCCAGACCCGGGGCGTTGGAGGTGCGGAGCGCCGCGAAGGCCCCGTCCACCTCGTGCTGGCTGGCGACGTCGGCGCCGTGCATCCGCTCGCGGTACGACCGGTAGCTGGCGAGCTTGGCGGCGAACGCGCTGAAGACGAACGGCTTGATCAGGTACTGCACGATGCCGGCGGCGACGGAGGCGCGCACGTTCGCGGCGTCGCGGACGGCGGTGATCGCGATGACGTCGACGTCCAGGCCCGCCGCCCGGACGGCCCGGCAGAGGTCGAGGCCGCCCATGTCCGGCAGGTTCATGTCGAGCAGGATCAGCGCGATGCCCGGGTCCGCGCGCAGCGCCCGGATCGCCTCCGCCCCGCTGCCGGCGACCGCGGCCACCTCGAAGCCCTCGACCCGTCGGACGTAGTCGGCGTGGGCGCTCGCGGTCAGCGGCTCGTCCTCGACGACGAGCACCCGGATCACGACGCCACCCGCGCGGGCAGCGGCAGCTGCACCGTGAACACCGCGCCGACGTGGCGCGAGACCTCGATCGAGCCGCCGAGGCGCTCCACCACCTGCTGCACCAGCGCCAGGCCGATGCCGCGGCCGAAGCCGTCCGACTCCTTCGTCGAGTAGCCGCGCGCGAAGACGTCGGCGGCGCTCGCGACTCCGGGGCCGCTGTCCGACACCTGCACCACCAGCTCGCCCTCCGCGAGGCCGAGGTAGACCTCCACCCACGGCTCGCGGTCCGGAGCGGAGGAGGCGGCCGCGTCGAGGGCGTTGTCGATCAGATTGCCCAGCACCGTCACGAGGTCCCCGGGCTCCAGCCCCTGCGTGCCGGGCTCGAGGTGCGTCTCGAAGTGCAGCTCGACGCCGCGCTCGCGGGCCTGCGCGGCCTTGCCCAGCAGCAGGGCGGCGATCACCGGCTCCTGCACGGAGCCGAGGACCCGGTCGGCCAGGCGCTGGCTGAGGTTCAGCTCGCCGGCGGCGAACGCGAGCGCCTCGTCGGGCCGGCCGAGCTCGATCAGCGACGCGATGGTGTGCAGGCGGTTCGAGAACTCGTGGGTCTGCGAGCGCAGCGCGTCCGAGAGGGTGCGCAGCGACTCCAGCTCACCGCTCACCCGCTGCAGCTCGGTGCGGTCGCGGAGCGTGACGACCGTGCCCAGGGGGCGGGCGCCGGGGGAGGCGGCGGGCCGCTCGTTCACCACGAGGATCCGCTCCCGGGCCACGACCAGGCGGTCCGAGACGGGCTCGTCGTCCTGCAGCAGCTCGCGCAGGGCGACGGGGAGGTCGAGCTCGGCGACCGGCACCGGCGTCCGCACGCCCTCGAGCCCGAGCAGCTCCAGCGCGTGGTCGTTGGCGAGCACCAGCCGGCCGCGGTCGTCGACCAGTAGCAGCCCCTCCCGCACCGAGTGCAGGACGGACTCGTAGTAGGCGAAGACCTGGCTCATCTGCTCCGGGCCCCGCCCGCCCGTGACCCGCCGCAGGTAGCGGGCGAGGAGCCACGAGCCGACCGCGCCGAGCGCGACCGCGCCGAGCGCGCCCCACGCGACGACCTGCACGCGGGCGGCGAAGGAGGCGTCCACGGCCGAGAGCGTGACGCCCGCCGACACGAGCGCGACGACCGCGCCGTCGGCGTCCTCGATCGGTGCGACGGCGCGGACGGAGGGCCCGAGCGTGCCGGTGTACGTCTCGGTGAAGGTCCGCCCCTCCAGCGCGGGCTCGATCGTGCCCTGGAACGGCAGGCCGATCCGGTCGCGGTCGCGGTGGGTGTACCGGGTGCGGTCGGGGGCCATGATCGTGAGGAAGTCGACGCCGGTGTCCCGCATGACCTCCTCGGCGTACGGCTGCAGGCTCGCGGAGGGATCCGCACCGGCCGTCGACTCGAGGACGAACGGATTGTCGGCCACCGTCCGCGCCACGACGAGGCTCCGCTGGGCGGCCTCGTCGCCCGCCCGGCTCCGCGCGTCGAGGGCCAGCACCGCGACGGCCGCCGCGGCGATCAGCAGGATGCTCAGCAGCTGCACGGCGAACAGGCGCGCGGCGATGCTGCCGCGCGGTCCGCGTGCGCTCGGCGTCCTGACCATGCCACTCCCTCGTGAGCGAGCGCTCGGGGCGCCCCGCCGTGAACAGTATGAACGCAACCGTGCCGGGCTCCGGAGGCGGGGCCACCATCGTCCTACCCCCTCACCTCGACGAAGAGAAGGACACCCCCATGGCGAAGACGCCTCAGACGCCGTCCGACCGGTTGATCCCCGCGGTCACCCCTCCGAAGACCCGGCGGCGCATCGACCGGAACCACTGGCTCTACATCGCCGTCATCATCGCCGTGGTCGCCGGCGTCGTGGTCGGACTCGTCGCTCCCGCCTTCGCGGCGACGCTCGAGCCCGTCGGCAAGGCCTTCGTCGGACTGATCAAGATGATGATCGCGCCGATCATCTTCTGCACCATCGTCATCGGCATCGGCTCCATCGCGAAGGCCGCCACGGTCGGCAAGGTCGGCGGACTCGCGCTGGGCTACTTCATCGTGATGTCGACCTTCGCCCTGGCGATCGGCCTCGTCGTCGGCAACATCCTGCACCCGGGCGAGGGCCTCGACATCTCGAGCGCCACCTACGACACCAGCGACCTCAAGGCCGAGAGCACCAGCGACTTCGTCCTCGGGATCATCCCCGTCTCGCTGTTCTCCTCGCTCGTGGACGGCAGCATCCTGCAGACCCTCTTCGTCGCGCTGCTCGTCGGCTTCGCGCTGCAGAAGATGGGCGCCAAGGGCCAGCCGATCCTCGGAGCGATCAAGCAGCTCCAGGTCCTGGTCTTCCGCATCCTCTCGATGGTGCTCTGGGTCGCCCCGATCGGCGCGTTCGGCGCCATCGCCGCGGTCGTCGGCAAGACCGGCTGGGGAGCGGTCGTCGCTCTCGCCACCCTGATGATCGGCTTCTACATCACCTGCGCGATCTTCGTGGTCGTCGTCCTCGGCCTGCTGCTGCGCCTGGTGACCGGCGTCAGCATCTTCTCGCTGATGAAGTACCTGGCCCGCGAGTACCTGCTGATCGTCGGCACCTCCTCCTCGGAGGCGGCGCTGCCCCGCCTGATCGCGAAGATGGAGCACCTCGGCGTCTCCAAGCCCGTCGTCGGCATCACCGTGCCCACCGGCTACTCCTTCAACCTCGACGGCACGGCGATCTACCTCACGATGGCGTCGCTGTTCATCGCCTCGGCCACCGGAGCGCCGATGTCGATCCCGGAGCAGATCGGCCTCCTCCTCTTCATGATGATCGCCTCGAAGGGCGCCGCGGGCGTCACCGGAGCGGGCCTGGCCACGCTGGCCGGCGGCCTCCAGTCCTTCCGTCCCGACCTGGTCAACGGCGTCGGCGTGATCGTCGGCATCGACCGCTTCATGTCCGAGGCCCGCGCGGTCACCAACTTCACCGGCAACGCGGTCGCCACCCTTCTCGTGGGCACCTGGACCAAGCAGATCGACATGGTGCAGGTCCGCGAGGTCCTCGGCGGGCGCTCGCCCTTCGACGAGACCACGCTCGGAGCGGACGAGCACGAGGCCCCCGCGTCGGGCACCTCGATCACCGAGGGGATCGCCTCGATCCAGGACTCCGATGAGGCGTCGCGGATGCGTGCGGAGATCGCGGCCAAGCGCTAGCCGATCCGATCACGACGGCCCCGCCTCCCGGAACCGGTCCGGGAGGCGGGGCCTCCGTCGTCCGCGGGTCAGTGCCTCCGCACCCCGAGCAGAGGCAGGGTCACCGAGCAGAGCGGCCCGATCAGCACCGCGAAGAGGAGGGTGCCGAGGCCGGCGTCGCCGCCGAGGGCCCAGCCGATGAGCAGCACCGTGAGCTCGACGCCCGAGCGCGCCACCCAGATCGGCAGGCCCGTGCGGGTGTGCAGGCCCAGCATCAGTCCGTCGCGGGGCCCCGGACCGAGGTGGGCGCCGATGTAGATCCCGCTCGCGACCGCCAGAAGCACGAGGCCTCCGGCGAAGAGCAGGCCGCGGGCCCACCACTCGTCCGGCGTCGCCAGCACGCGCAGCCCGACATCGATCATCGTGCCGACCACGAGCACGTTCAGCACGGTGCCGAGACCGGGCCGCTGTCGGAGGGGGATCCACAGCAGCAGGACGAGCAGGCCGATCACGTTCGTGAGCAGTCCGATCCCGAGCCCGGTCTGGTGCGCGACCCCCTGGGCGAAGACGGTCCACGGGTCCACGCCGATCGCCGCGCGGATCATCATCGCGTCGGCGAATCCGTAGAGGATCAGGCCCACCAGCAGGCGCGGCACGGGTCGGAGGCGCCACTGGCCAGCCGGGGGAGCGGCGGCGGCGACGGGAGCGGTGAGCGTCATGGACTCATCACAGCGCGACATTGGCCTTCTTCGCGCGGTCCAATCCGGCTACCTTGGACGCATGGCTGATGTCCACTTCGGCGCGCGCGCCCTGCAGACCCTCCTCGGCGACTGGCGCGAGCAGCGCGGCACCCGGCCCGCCTACCTCGCGCTGGCCGATCGGATCCGCCTCCTCGGGATCGACGGCCGCATCCCCGCGGGCAGCCGCCTTCCCGCCGAGCGCGAGCTCTCGGCCCGCCTCGGCGTCAGCCGCACGACCGTGGCCGCCGCGTACCGCGAGCTGCGCGACAGCGGCTACCTCGTCAGCGTGCGCGGCTCCGGCAGCGTCACCCGCCTGCCGGGAGCGGCCGTGCACGTGGTGCCCTCGCTCGCGCCGGACTTCCTCGACTTCACCAAGGCGGCCCTGCCCGCCGTCCCCGAGCTGGCCGAGGCGTACACCCGCGCGGCGCAGGCGGCCCCCGAGCACTTCGACTCCGGCTCCTACGACACGGTCGGTCTGCCGGTGCTGCGCCGCGCGATCGCCGAGCGCTACGCCGCGCGGGGTCTGCGCACCGAGCCCGGCCAGATCATGGTGACCATCGGCGCGCAGCACGCGATCGCGCTCGTCGCCCGCACCCTGCTCGCGCGGGGCGACCGGGCGCTGATCGAGGCCCCGACCTACCCGCACGCCTACGAGGCCCTCCGGCTGGCCGGCGCGCGGCTCGTGCCGGTGAACGTCGACGGGGCGGACGGCTGGGACGGAGAGGGCCTGATCGCCGCGCTGCGCGGCACGAGCCCGAGCCTGGCCTACCTGATGCCCGACTTCCACAACCCGACCGGCCGCTCCATGGCCCCCGAGCTGCGGGAGCGGGCGATCGCCGCCGCGGCCCGGCAGGGGACCCTGATCATCGCCGACGAGACGACGGCCGAGCTCGACATCGACCGGCGGATGACGCCGCTGCCGTTCGCCGCCTACGGGCCCGAGGGGACGGTGCTCTCGATCGGCTCCGTCGGCAAGACGCTGTGGGGCGGCATCCGGATCGGCTGGATCCGCGCCGAGCGAGCGGTGATCCGCAAGCTGGCGCTGGCGCGCTCGGCGAGCGACCTCGGCACGCCGATCCTGGAGCAGCTCCTGGTCGCGGACATGCTCGGCCGGATGGACGGCGTGCTGGAGCTGCGGCGCTCGCAGCTGCGCGCGGGCCGCGACCACCTCGAGGCGGCCCTGGCGCGCGCGATCCCGGAGTGGAGCGTGCCGCGGGTCTCGGGCGGCCTCTCCACCTGGGTGGGCCTGGGCCGGCCGGCGAGCTCGCAGCTGGCGCTCGCCGCCCGGACGGCGGGCCTGCTGATCACCGCGGGCCCGCGCTTCGGGATCGACGGCGCCTTCGAGCGCTTCCTCCGCATCCCGATCGGCTACTCGCCCGAGGCGACCGACCGGGCCGTGGAGGCGCTCGCGACGGCGTGGGCGCAGGTCGCCCGGCACCCGGCGGCCGACCCGGGGTACCTCGCCGACGTGGTCTGAGGTGGAGTGCCCGTCGGGCGTGTGAGATCGTTCTCTCATGAGCGACGGGTACGGCTACCTGCTGGTCCACTTCGTGGAGGACCGGACCGGCCACAGCGAGAAGATCTTCCTCTCGCTCAGCCGGGGCGACGATCCGCTGCGCTGGCGCGCGCTCGGGCCGGTGCTGGAGTGGACCGGCGGCACGGGCGGCGTCCGCGACCCCCACATCGTCCGCGGGCCGCGGGGCTTCCACCTCGTCGCCACCGACCTCCGCGTCTGGCGGCCCGAGGGCCCGGACTGGGACCTCTACCGGCACCGGGGGAGCCGCGACCTCGTGGTCTGGGACTCCCCGGACATCCTCGAGTGGTCCGAGCCGCGAGCGGTCGCCGTCGCTCCCGAGGGCGCGGGCATGGCCTGGGCGCCGGAGTCGGTCTACGACCCGGTCTCGGGCGACTTCCTCGTGCACTGGTCCTCCGGCCTGGCCGAGGACGGCGACCCCGCCACCGGCGAGACGGGCGACAGCCGCATCCTGATGTCCCGCACGCGCGACTTCCGCACGTTCACCGAGCCCGAGACCTACCTGCGGCTGCCCGGCGGAGTGATCGACATGACGCTGCTGATCGAGCGCACGGCCGTCCACCGCTTCGCCAAGCAGCACGACGAGGCCCCCGACACGATGCAGGTGTTCCAGCAGGTCGGCTCCTCCCTCCTCGCGGACGACTTCGCCACCGTCGCCCGGGGGATCGGGCAGGAGCTCGGCCCGAGCATCGAGGGGCCGCTGGTCTTCCGGCACCACCGCGAGGAGCGCTGGTCGCTCTGGGTCGACCAGTACGCCCTCCGCCCCTACGGCTACCGCGCCTACACGAGCACCGATCCGGCCTCGGGCCGCTGGGAGCTCGCGGAGGAGTTCGACCTGCCCGAGGACACCAAGCACGGAGCGGTCCTCCCGCTCACCCGATCCGAGTACACGGCGCTCGACGAGCGCCACCCCGTTTGAGAGGCCCCGCATGACCGACTTCAGCCCCCGTCTCGCCGACGCCCTCGTCACCGTCCTCGGTGCCGACGGCGCTCCGCTCGCCCACGCCGACGTGACGGTCGAGCAGCGCCGCCACGCCTTCGCCTTCGGCTGCACCCCTCCGAGCACCGACCCCGCGCGCGCCGAGGAGCGCCGGCTCTGGCTCGACCTGTTCGACACAGCGACGCTCCCCGTCTACTGGGGCCGCTTCGAGCCGGAGCGCGGCCGCACCGCGACGGAGGAGGTGCTCGCCGAGGCGCGCGCGCTCGCCGCGGACGGCGTCCGGCTGAAGGGGCACCCGCTGGTCTGGCACTACGTGAAGCCGGAGTGGCTCGACGCGCTGCCGCTGGACGAGGCCGAGCAGCTCCTCCGCGCGCGCATCCGCCGGGAGGTGGGCGCCTTCGCCGGGCTGATCGACACCTGGGACGCGATCAACGAGGTCGTCATCATGCCGCGCTTCGCGAACGAGCCGGACGGCGTGACGAACGCCGTCACCCGCCTCGCCCGCGAGAAGGGACGCGTCGGCATGGTCGAGCTGGCCTTCTCGGAGGCGCGCAGCCTCGGCACCGGACCGGTGCTCGTGCTGAACGACTTCGACCTCGGGCCCGAGTACGAGCGGCTGATCGAGGACGTGCTCGAGGCCGGGATCCGGCCCGATGCGATCGGCCTGCAGTCGCACATGCACCAGGGGTTCCGCGGGGAGGAGCAGATCACGGCGATCTGCGACAGGTTCGCGCGCTTCGGCCTGCCGCTGCACTGGACCGAGACCACCCTCGTCTCGGGCGAGCTGATGCCCGCCGAGATCGAGGACCTCAACGACCACGTGGTCGAGCACTGGCCGACCACTCCGGAGGGGGAGGCGCGGCAGGCGGACGAGATGGTGCGGCACTACGAGACGCTGGTCGCGCATCCGGCGGTCGAGGCGATCACCTACTGGGGCTTCGACGACGCCGGCGCCTGGCTCGGAGCGCCGGGCGGGTTCCTCCGCCGCGACGGGAGCCCGAAGCCGGCCTACGAGGCGCTGCGCTCGCGGATCCGCGGGGACTGGTGGCTCGAGCCGACGGTGCTCCGGACGGACGCCGAGGGGCGCGTCGGAGTCCGGGCCTTCGCCGGGGACTTCGCGCTCTCGAGCGCGGGGGCGGGCGCTGTAGTGAGCCTCCCTGTCGGGTCGTCGACGGCGGAGGTCCGCCTGGGCTGAGGGCGTCCGGGCCGGCCGGTGGCGCGGGTCGCCCCGTCGCGCGCCCCGGAACGCCGCGTCCCTCCCAACACTCAGTCGGCTGATGGAAGACTCGGAGGGTGCATCTCCTCGCGGTCCTCAGCATGAAGAACCGGGCGCTCATCGCGCTCGTCACCGTCGTCATCGCCGTCTTCGGCGGAGTCGCCCTGACCGGGCTCAAGCAGGAGCTCGCGCCGTCGATCTCCTTCCCGCAGCTCGCTGTCGTCACGTCCTACCCGGGCGCCGCTCCGGAGGTGGTCAACGACGACGTCTCGACGCCGATCGAGACCGCCATCCAGGGGGTGCCGGGGCTCGAGACGACCAGCGCGACGTCCTCCACGGACTCCTCCCTCATCTCGGCGTCCTTCACCTACGGCACCGACCTCGCCACCGCCGAGCAGAAGATCCTGCAGGCGATCAACCGGATCAAGAGCACGCTCCCGGACGGCGTCGACCCGCAGGTGGTCACCGGCTCCCTCGACGACCTGCCGGTGCTGCAGCTCGCCGTGTCGAGCGACGGCGACGCGGACGCGCTGGCCGAGCGCCTGCGCACCACGGTCATCCCGGACCTGGAGAAGGTCGAGGGCGTGCGCGAGGCGGCGCTCGTCGGCGAGACCGCCCAGCGCGTCACGATCACTCCCGACGACGCGGCGCTCGCCGCGGCCGGCCTCTCGACCGGCGACATCCGCTCGGCCCTGCAGCAGAACGGCGTGCTCGTCGCGGGCGGACAGATCACCCAGGACGGGTCGACCTTCTCGGTGCAGTCGGGCGTCAAGCTCGACTCGACCGACGCGATCGCGGCGCTGCCGCTGCTGCCGTCCGCAGGTGCCTCCGCGGGTGCGGGCGGCGCCGGTGCGTCAGCGGGCGCGGGTGCCTCCGCGGGCTCCGGCGCTTCGGCGGGCGGCTCCGACGCCGGAGCAGCGGCGGGAGGCGCGGCCGTGACCGCAGAGCCGACGGTCACCACCCTCGGCTCCGTCGCGACCGTCGCCGTCACCGACGCCCCCGTCACCTCGATCTCGCGCGTCAACGGCCAGCCCGCCCTGACCCTCTCGATCACCAAGCTCCCGGCCGCGAACACCGTCGACGTGTCGACCGGCGTGGCCGCGCTGCTCCCGGACCTCGAGGAGTCGATCGGCGACAACGCCGCCTTCACCCCGGTCTTCGACCAGGCGCCCTACATCCAGGAGTCGATCGCGTCGCTCGCGCAGGAGGGGGCGCTCGGCCTCGTCTTCGCCGTGCTGGTGATCCTGCTGTTCCTGCTGTCGGTGCGCTCGACCCTGGTCACGGCCATCTCGATCCCGACCTCGGTGCTGATCACCTTCATCGGCCTGCAGACGGCCGGCTACACCCTCAACATCCTGACCCTCGGCGCGCTCACCATCGCGATCGGGCGTGTGGTCGACGACTCCATCGTCGTGATCGAGAACATCAAGCGGCACCTCGACGCGGGCGAGGACCGGGCCCGGACCATCGCGGTCGCCGTCCGCGAGGTCGCCGGCGCGATCACCGCCTCCACGATCACCACGGTCGCGGTCTTCCTGCCGATCTCGTTCGTCGGCGGCACCACGGGCGAGCTGTTCCGGCCCTTCGCGCTGACCGTGTCGATCGCCCTGCTCGCCTCCCTCGTGGTGGCGCTGACGATCGTGCCGGTGCTCGCCTACTGGTTCCTCCGCCCCTCGAAGCGGCCGGCGGTGCGCCAGGCCGCGCAGGCGGCGCTCGCGGAGGAGCGCGCGGCGGCCGGAGGGGCACCCGCCTCGGGCGTCCCGGCCGACACCGCCGCGCCGGTCGAGGAGGCCCCGCACCACGGCGCCCACGCCGCTCGCCGCCGGGCGCGCGGGCTGCAGTCGGTCTACGGCCCGATCATCCACTGGACGCTGAAGCACTCGGTCGTCACCGTCCTCCTGGCGCTGCTCGTGCTCGTCGGGACCGGTGCGCTGTACCCGCTGATGAAGACGAACTTCCTCGGCTCCAGCGGGCAGGACACCTTCACCGTCACCCAGACGGTCCCCGTCGGCCAGAGCCTCGACGCGCAGGACGCGACGGCGCAGCAGGCGAGCACGGCGATCCTCGGCGTCGACGGCGTCGAGACCGTCCAGCTCACCGTCGGCTCCTCCGGCGGCCTGCAGAGCGCGTTCGGCGGGGGAGGCGGCGGCGGCACCTCGATCCGCTACTCCGTCACCACCGACGAGTCGGCCGACCAGCAGGCCGTGCAGGCGGACGTCCGCGACGCGCTGTCGGGCGTCGCCTCGGCCGAGGACATCAGCGTCGCCGCCTCCTCCGGCTTCGGCGCCTCCTCGGACATCGAGGTCGACCTCTCGACCGCCTCGCAGAGCGACCTCCAGAGCGCGAGCGACCAGCTCCTCGAGGCCCTGCGCGGGACCGACGGGATCAGCCAGGCCGAGAGCAACCTCTCCTCCTCGCTGCCCTACATCGCGGTGCGGGTCGACCGCGACGCCGCGGCCCGGGCGGGTCTCAGCGAGGTCGCCGTGGGCACGATCGTCAGCCAGGCGCTCCAGCCCAGCCAGGTCGGCAGCGTCGTGATCGACGACCGCACCCTCTCGATCTACCTGGCCGACGGGCAGCCGCCGGCCACCGTGGACGAGCTGCGGAACCTCGAGGTGCCGACCCTCACCGGCACCGTTGCGCTCTCCACCCTCGCGGCGGTCGAGCAGACGGACGGTCCGGCGAGCGTCACCACCGAGCGCGGGCAGCGCACCGCGACCATCACCGTCACCCCGGAGGGCGACGACCTCGCCTCGGCCAACGTCGCCGTGCAGAACGCGATCGACGCGACGGCGCTTCCGGCCGGTGTCGACGCCTCCCTCGGCGGAGTGACCGCCGACCAGGCCGACGCGTTCTCGCAGCTGGGCATCGCGCTGCTGGTCGCGATCCTGATCGTCTACGTCGTGATGGTGGCGACGTTCCGCTCGCTCCTGCAGCCGCTGCTCCTGCTCGTGTCCGTGCCGTTCGCGGCGACCGGCGCGATCCTCCTGCAGGTGATCACCGGCGTGCCGCTGGGCGTGCCGTCCCTGATCGGCGTGCTGATGCTGATCGGCATCGTCGTCACCAACGCGATCGTGCTCGTGGACCTGGTGAACCAGTACCGCGATCGCGGGATGCCGGTGCGGGAGGCGCTGCTGCACGGCACCGAGCGGCGGCTCCGGCCCATCCTGATGACCGCCCTCGCGACGATCTTCGCCCTCCTGCCGATGGCGCTGGGGATCACGGGCCACGGCGGCTTCATCTCGCAGCCGCTGGCGATCGTCGTGATCGGCGGCCTGGTGTCCTCGACGGTGCTGACCCTCGTGGTCCTGCCCGTCGTCTACAACCTTGTCGAGGGGTATCGTGAGCGGCGGCGTGCCGCCCGCGCCGGGAAGGCGTCGGCATGACGGACATCAGGGATGCGGCCGAGACGGTCGGCTCGCGCTGGCGCAGCGGCCCGGAGCGCGCCACCGCGGTCCTCGACGAGATCGGTCCGGAGCGCTTCGTGGCCCGCGACTTCCGCCCGGGCACGCTCCGGCACCTCGTCCTGATCCGCTTCCGCCCGACGGCGCTGGTCGCCGAGGCGGACGAGGTCACCCGCCGCTTCCTCGCCCTGGCCGACGAGTGCGTCCGCGACGGACGGCCCTACATCGAGTCGATCGAGACCGGGCCGCAGCTGAGCATCGAGGGCGCGGGCGAGGGCTTCGACCGCGCGTTCCTGCTGACCTTCTCCTCCGAGGGCGACCTGCACTACTACCTGGGCCGGCCGGCCGTCGAGGACCCCGCGCACTGTGATCCGGCGCACGACGCGTTCAAGGAGTTCGTCGGGCCGTTCGTCGACACGGCCGGCATCGTCGCGTTCGACTTCCGACCCGAAGAGCACTGATGGCGACTCCCGACTTCGTGCTGCGACTGCGCGAGCGGATCGGGACCGAGCTGCTCTGGCTCACCGGCGTGACCGCGGTGATCCTCCGCGAGGAGCCGGCGCTCGAGGTCCTGCTCGTCCGGCGCGCCGACACCGGCGCCTGGACGGCCGTCACCGGGATCATCGACCCGGGCGAGACCGTCGCCGGGACCGCCCGCCGCGAGGCGCAGGAGGAGGCGGGTGTCGAGATCGAGGTCGAGCGCCTCGTGCAGGTGCACACCCTCCCGCCGATGCAGTACCCCAACGGAGACCGCTCGCAGTACCTCGACCACGTGGTGCGCTGCCGCTGGATCTCGGGGGAGGCCCACGTCGCGGACGACGAGTCGACCGAGGTCGGCTGGTTCGCGCCCGACGCGCTGCCGCCGATGTCGGACGAGCACCGCGCGCGGATCGAGCGTGCGCTGTCGGACGAGCCGGGCTGCTCGATCGACTGACGGCGGGGGTGCGCGCCGGACGAGGGCGGGGCCGCCTCCCGGGAGCGGCACTCGGATCGGAACGGGCGTCCTGCCGTGTCGGCCTCCGACCGGACGGGCCCTCGGGCCGGGCTCCTCGGACCAGGCTCGCCTCGGAGCGGGCGCTGCTCAGACCGGACGCGCGAAGCAGAGCACCGCGTCGTCGCCGACGTGGGCTCCGAAGCCGTCGATCGCCGTGAAGCCGAGCGCCCCGGCCGCTGGGGCGAGCTCCGGAGCGGCGGCCAGGCGCAGCGTGCGGATCCGCTGCACCCGCGCCCACGACTCCGCCGCCGCGACGAGCCGTCGGGCGACTCCCGTGCGCCGGTGGACGGAGGCGACCACGAGCTCCAGCACCTCGGCGAAGTCGTCCGGGCCGGGAGCGAGCACCAGCACGCCGGCCGCCGCCCCGTGGATCCGGGCGATCAGGACGCGGGCGTGCGGGGGTGGGACCGCGGCGAGGAGGCCCTCCGCTCCGGCTGCGTCCTCGAGGCGGACGACGACTCCGCTCACGAGCCCAGGTGGGCGCGGAGGAACTCGACGACTCGAGCACGCAGAGCGTCGTCGAGGAGCGCGATCGAGTGCAGCGAGCCGGGGAGGACGAGGAGGTCGACCCTCGAGCCCGCTGAGCGCAGCGCCTCGGCGAAGCGGGCCGACTGGCTGAGCGCGACCCGTTCGTGCGCCGCGTGCGCGATGAGGAACGGCGGCTCGGAGCCGTCCACCTGCGCGAGGGGCGAGGCGGCGGTCGCAGCGGGGCAGGAGGCGAGGTCCGCGCAGTCGAGGTAGCTGCGCACGGCGGCCGCGACTCCGACCACCGGGTCGTCGTCGGCGAGGCCGGCGGCGCTGAGATCGGAGGGGCCGCTCAGGTCGACCACGGCGGCCAGGCGCGACGAGGTCGACGGCAGCGTGCCGAGCAGAGAGGCGAGGTTGCCGCCGGCCGAGCCGCCGAAGGCCGCCACCCGCTCCGGATCGATGCCGAAGCGCGCGGTCTGCTCCGGCTCGAGCAGCCAGTCGAGGGCGGCCGTCACATCGTCGAGCTGCGCGGGGAACACGGCGGCGGGCGCGAGGCGGTAGTCGACCGAGACGGCGACGAACCCCTCCGATCCGAGCCACTGGCAGATCGGACGCCAGTTCGCGTCGGCCTTGCCTCCACGGGCCCAGCTGCCGCCGTGCACGACGAGGACGGCGGGCCGCGGCTCCGCCGACGGGGCAGGGGAGGAGCAGACGTCGGCGCTCTGCCCGGTGCTCGCGTCGTAGACGACGTCGGCCGTCACGCTCACGCCGGACCAGTCGGGTGCGGGTGCCGCTCCGAGCGCCTGCGCCACCGGCTCCGAGACGGGAGTGGTGCTCGCGCAGCCCGAGAGGAGGAGTGCGAGGGCGGCCAGGACCGCGGCGACGCGTCGCGGGGATCGGGTGGGCTCGCGCATGAGTGCGATCAGCGTACGGGGTGCCCGGCGCCCCGGATGCGGCACCCCCGCGATCAGGGGGTGCCGGGCTCGCGCTGCAGCCGGACCAGGACGACCCCCGCGAGGATCAGCGCGCCGCCGCCGAACTGGATCGGCGCGGGCAGCTCGCCGAGGATCAGCCACGCGGCCGCGATCGAGAACAGCACCTCCGTCAGGCCGACGAAGGAGGCGATCCGCGTGCCGAGACGGCGTCCGCCCTCGATCCCGAGCAGATACGCCAGCACCGTCGACATGCCGAGGATCACGCCCGCGGGGAGGAGCCAGCTGACCTCCGCTCCGACGAACACCACCTCTCCGAAGGTCGCGCGCAGCGGTGTGACGCGGAGCGCCCCGAGTGCCAGCAGGATCGCGGCGCCGACCGTCATCGCCCCCGCCGTGAGCGCGATCGGCGGCAGCTCCGGATCCACCCGGCCGGCGATGACGTAGTAGACGCACAGGCCGAGCGAGGCGGTCAGCGCCCAGGCGATGCCGACCAGCTCGGGGGTCGACTCGCCGGACAGGTCGAGCACGAGCACCAGGCCGCCGAGCGCGAGCGCGGAGCCGGCGAGGGTGAAGCGGCCGGGGTGCCGGCGCGTGCGCGCCCAGGCGAGGAGGACGAGGAACACCGGCGCGAGGTACTCGATCAGCAGGGCGACGCCGACCGACATGTGCTCGATCGCGCTGTAGAAGCAGAGCTGCGCGGCGATCACGGCGAAGACTCCGTAGAGGGCGATCGTGCCGAGGTTGCGGCGGAGCACGGGCCAACGGCCGCGGAGGGACAGGACCGCCGGGATCGCGAGGATCAGGGCGGCGCCGCCCGCGCGCCAGAGGACCGCGGACGCCGGCGTCCAGCCCGCCTCGAGGAGCGGCTTCACGAACGGCCCGCCCAGACCGAACGCCGCCGACGCGGCCAGCGCCGCGACGAGGCCGGAGCCGAGGCGCCGTGCAGGCGCGGGCGCGCTCGCGGCGGGGAGGGTGACGGCAGCAGTGCTCTCGGCGGTCATGGCCGGCTCCTTCAGGAGTCAAAAGGATTACACTCGTGACAGCGAGCTGATCGCACACTACTGAGCCGCACTGTCAGGAGTCAACATGGTGTTCGCCTATGACGTCGAGGCGTCGCTCACCTCCACCGCCACCCTCGTCAACACGCTCCCCGAGCTGTCGCCGTCCGGCGAGGACGAGATGGCGACGATCGAGCAGCTGGACGACTTCCTCCTCGAGAACCGGTACACGGGCAGCCGCGACGGATCGGCCGAGGAGCTGGAGGCCGTGCGGGCGATTCGCTCCTCCCTCCGCACACTCTGGCTCACGCGGGCCGAGGAGGACCTCGTCCCCGTCGTCAACGGGATGCTCGACTCCGGCCGCGCGCTCCCGCAGCTGGTCCGGCACGGACCCTACGGCTGGCACCTCCACGCGACGCGCGACGAGAGCCCGCTCGCCACCCGCATCCTGGTCGAGGCCGCCATGGCGTTCGTCGACGTGATCCGCGGCGACGAGCGCGAGCGGATCCGCGTCTGCGCGGCGGAGGACTGCGAGGCGGTGCTCGTGGACTTCTCCCGCAACCGCTCGAAGCGCTACTGCGACACGGGCAACTGCGGTAATCGCGCGAACGTGGCCGCGTACCGGGCCCGGCGGGCGTCGCAGTAGCGGACGGGCGGTCGTTGCGCGCGGGCGCGCGTCGATCGTGCTGCGGCTCGGGGCCGGGGGGCTGTATGCGGGGCGACTCCGCGGGGGACCGGTTGCGGAGGTGCACGACTCCCGGGCTTCGCGGCTCCCGACCTGAGCGGCTCCTGGCCGCACGTCTCCCCGCCCTAGCCAGGCTCCGGGGCCGCGTGTAGACTCGCTCGGTCGGCTCTTGACACCGTGCGTTCTCGTGCGGATGGGTTTGTTAGTCAAGTGGGCCGAGTCTCCGACAGTCGTCGTGAGACGAATCACATGTGTGAATCGGCCCCGGTCAATGACTCGCCCGGGTTCTCCCCCTGCTGCCCAGCAGCAGTCCAGCGCACGGACGCCCCTCACGACGGGGCTCCTCCGGCGTCGCCTCCTCGCGCACGACCTGAACCCAGGAAGAACTGCCATGCCCAAGAACAAGAAGCCTGCCGGTGGACGTCCGGCCAAGAACTTCGAGCCCAACCGCTTCGGCGCCTCGAGCGGCAAGTCCCAGCTCGGCGGCCGCTCGCGCTTCCCCGGCGCCAAGCCGGGCTCGCGCAGCGAGGGCCACCGCGGCTTCCGCGCCGTCGACGAGAACGCCCCCAAGAAGGCGCGCTGGAACGCCGACGAGCGCGCCGAGCGAGCCACCGAGCGCGCCGATCGGCCCGCCCGCGGGTACGACCGCGACGAGCGGCCCTCGCGCGGCTACGACCGCGACGCGCGTCCGGCCCGCTCGAACGACCGTGACGAGCGTCCGGCCCGCGGGTACGACCGCGACGCACGCCCGGCCCGCTCGAACGATCGCGACGACCGTCCGGCGCGTTCCTACGGGCGCGATGAGCGTCCTGCGCGTTCCTACGGGCGCGATGAGCGTCCGGCGCGTTCCTTCGACCGGAGCGACCGCCCGGCCCGTTCCTTCGACCGCGATGCGCGTCCGGCCCGCTCGAACGATCGCGACGATCGTCCGGCGCGTTCCTACGGGCGCGACGACCGTCCGGCCCGCACCGGCGACCGCGACGAGCGCCCCTCGCGCGGCTACGACCGCACCGAGCGTCCCGCCCGCTCGTTCGACCGCAGCGACCGCCCGGCCCGCTCCTTCGACCGGGACGCGCGTCCCTCGCGCGGCCACGACCGCGGCGACCGCCCGACCCGCTCGTTCGACCGCGACTCCCGGCCCTCGCGCCGCGACTCCGGCTCGGACTTCTACCCCAGCCGCGACGCCCGTGCGCCGCACCAGGCCGACGACGTCGTGCTCGAGCGCCTCGAGGCGACGGCCACGCTCGCCGTCGACGTCGAGGGCGTCACCTTCGGCGACCTCGGCCTGGGAGGGAACATCGTCCGGATGCTGACCGAGCTCGGAGCGGCCGCGCCGTTCCCGATCCAGGCCGCGACCATCCCCGAGGTGCTCGCCGGCAAGGACGTCCTCGGACGCGGCAAGACCGGCTCCGGCAAGACCATCGCCTTCGGCGCCCCCGTCGTAGAGCGCCTGATGGAGAACAACGGAGCGAAGGGCCGCAAGCCGGGCCGGGCTCCGCGCGCGCTCATCCTCGCGCCGACCCGCGAGCTCGCCATGCAGATCGACCGGACCATCCAGCCGATCGCCCGCTCCGTCGGCCTGTTCACGACGACCATCTACGGCGGCGTCCCCCAGTACAAGCAGGTCGGAGCCCTCCAGCGCGGAGTCGACATCGTCATCGCGACGCCGGGCCGACTCGAGGACCTCGTCGAGCAGGGCCGCCTCGACCTCTCGAACATCACCATCACGGTGCTCGACGAGGCCGACCACATGTGCGACCTCGGCTTCCTCGAGCCGGTGCAGCGCATCCTCCGTCAGACCGCCGACGGCGGCCAGCGGCTGCTGTTCTCGGCCACGCTCGACAAGGGCGTCGCGACGCTCGTCGACGAGTTCCTGGTCGAGCCGAGCGTCCACGAGGTCGCCGGCGAGGACCAGGCGTCCTCGACCATCGACCACCGCGTGCTCCTGATCGAGCACCGCGACAAGGCCGAGATCATCGAGCAGCTCGCCGCCCGCCAGGGCAAGACGCTGATCTTCGCCCGGACCCGCGCGTTCGCGGAGCAGCTCGCGGAGCAGCTCGACCACGCGGACATCCCCGCGACGAGCCTCCACGGCGACCTCAACCAGTCGCGCCGCACCCGCAACCTCGCGCTGCTCACCAGTGGACGCGTCGACGTGCTGGTCGCGACCGATGTGGCCGCGCGCGGCATCCACGTCGACGACATCGACCTGGTGATCCAGGCGGACGCTCCCGACGAGTACAAGACGTACCTCCACCGCTCCGGCCGCACCGGCCGCGCGGGCAAGACGGGCACGGTCGTGACGCTCATCACGCGCAACCGCCGCCGCCGCATGGAGGAGCTGCTCGACCGTGCCGAGATCGAGGCCGAGATGATCGAGGCCCGCCCCGGCGACCGCGTCCTGCGCGAGATCAGCGCCCCGGCCGAGTAGCTGCCGACCGCACTACGACGAGGCGCGGACCCCCTGCATCGGGGTCCGCGCCTCGTGTCGTTCGTGGTGAGTGCTGTGGTGCGGAGTGACGGCGAGTGCCGGGTCGTGGTGACCCTCCGACTCCGCGCTGCGCAGGGCTCCTCGCTGTGCGGCTTCCCGTTCGGACAGCTCTGCGTTGCGCGGCTCTGTGCTGGACGACTCTGTGCCGGACGACTCTGCAGTGTCCGGCTTCGCGGAGGGCTTCTGCACGCACGAACGCCGAAGGGCGGACACCTCGCGGTGCCCGCCCTTCGGCGTGTTCACCGGCCGGAGCCGGTGAGGGGAATCAGCTGGCCGGGGGGGTCAGCACGGTGTCGATGAGGTAGACGGTCGCGTTGGCGGTCTGGACGCCACCGCAGATGACGGACGCGTCGTTGACCTTCAGGTCGTCGCCGGAACCGGTGACGGTGAGGTTGCCACCCTGGACGGTGGCGTGGTCGCCGGCGATCGCGTCAGGGGCGATCTGGCCGGGGACGACGTGGTAGGTCAGGATCGAGGACAGAGTGGCGGCGCCCTCGGGGGTCTTGAGGGAGTCGACGGTCGCGGCGTCGAGCTTGGCGAACGCGTCGTCGACCGGGGCGAAGACGGTGAACTCGCCGCTGTTCAGCGTGTCGACGAGGTTGACGTCGGGGTTGAGGCCACCGGAGACCGCAGCGGTCAGGGTGGTGAGCAGCGGGTTGTTCGACGCGGCGGTCGCAACGGGGTCGAGCGACATACCCTCGACCGAGCCGGCGCCGTCCGGGACCTGCTCGGCGTACGCGGCACAGCCGGGACCGACGAGGTTCGCGGCCGGGTCCATGGTCGCCATGGGGGTCGAGGAGGCGGAAGCCGACGAGGTGGCCATCGGGGTCGACATCTCGGTCGCCGCGTCGCTGGCGGCGGTGGTCGAGCCGCTTCCGCTCGAGCAGGCGGTGAGGCCGAGGGCGGCGGTGCCCAGCAGGGCGAATGCGGCGAGGGCGGAACGCTTGGTGGATCGCATGGGATTACTCCTTCGTGAGACGGCCCCCACGTGATGCGGAGGACCTGTTCTGTGTGGACCGTTTCGCGGCCGTTGACATGTGTTCGGAGCCCTCCCTGCGGGGGTTTGGATTTCTTTCGGTGATCTAGGTAACGGCTTCGTAACGGCAGGGAACCGGGACGGCGGGGAGCTGCTCCGCCGCGTCGATTACCCTGGAGACGTCGCGCGCACGCGTCGACGCGACGAGAGGACGGGCGAGTGCAGACCCGAGGTGCACGAGTGGCTCGCGGCGTCGCCGCCGCTCTCGCAGCGACCGCCACGGCCGCCGCCTCCCACACGCTCGCGGGCGCCGAGACCCCCGCTCCTGCCGTGCTCGCCCTCGCCGCGGCGTTCGCCGTCGTCGTCTGCGTCCTCCTCTCGGGGCGCCGTCTGTCCCTTCCCCGGCTGACGCTCTCCGTGCTCCTCAGCCAGATCGCGTACCACGGCCTCTTCCTCATCACGGGCAGTGGTGGGGAGGTGAGCGTGGTCGGGACGACGGGCACCGGCGCGCACTTCCACGACGGGTCGACCATCGAGCTGATCGCCGGCGGAGGCGGACACGCGGCTCACGCGCCGGTGATGCTCGTCGCCCACCTCGCTGCGGCTGCCTTCACGATCGCGTCGTTAAGGTACGGCGAGCGCCTCTTCTGGACGCTGGGAGCAGGCCTCCACCGCGTCGTCGTACGGATCGTCGCCCGCGCGTCCGCGGTCGCGCTCCCGTCGGCACCCGGCGTCTCGATGACGGGCACCCCCGAGCCGCGGGCGCCCCGATCCCTCGACGCGGTCCTCTCGATCCTCCGGCACCGCGGGCCGCCGCTGCGGGTCCTCCGCGCCGCCTGACGCCCCTCCCGTGCGGGAGCGGCTCCGGTCGGCGCCCCGCACGCACCGCGGACCCGCGCTGCGTCCAGAACTCCCGGCCCCGCGCCGGATCTCCCCCGAGGACACGACCGTCATGACCCGTTCTTCTTCTTCTTCTTCCTTCTCGCGGCTCCGCCTCGTCGGCAGCGGCGCACTCGTCGCCGCCGGATCGATCGCGCTCGCTGTCGCCGCGCCCACGGCGGCCAGCGCCCACGTGACCGCGGCGGCGAGCAGCACCGCCGCCGGCTCGTACACGGTGGTGACGTTCTCGCTGGCCCACGGCTGCGAGGGCTCGCCGACGACGGGACTCACGATCACGATGCCCGACGGCATCAACTCGGTCAGCCCGACGATCAACCCGAACTGGGACGTCGTGAAGAACGAGGTCGCGATCGCCGACCCGGTCACCGACTCCCACGGGAACACCGCGACCAAGCGGGTCTCGGACGTGGTCTACACGGCGAAGACGCCCCTCGCCGACGGCTACCGCGACACCGTCGCCCTCCAGCTGCAGCTCCCCGAGGACGCGGCGGGCTCCACGCTGGAGTTCCCCGTGCTGCAGACGTGCGAGACCGGCAGCACCGCCTGGGACCAGCCGACCGTCGACGGCCAGGACGAGCCCGAGCTGCCCGCTCCCACCGTCGCGGTGACCGCGGCGGTAGCGGGGTCCGGCCACGGGGGCGGACACGACGACGACGGCGACGGTGACGACGCGGTCGCGACCACCGCCTCGGCGACGACGGCCACGAGCGGCGACGACGTGCTCGCCCGCATCCTCGGAGTCGGCGGGCTCGTCGTCGGCGCGGTCGGCGTGGCCGTCGGGCTCGCCTCCCGCCGCCGCGGACCCCGGGCGTCGGCGTGACCCGTCGGAAGGCCCTCGTTGCCGCTACCGCGATCGGGCTGCTCGGCTCGATCGCGGTGGCGGCGCCCGCCAGCGCGCACAACTACCTCGTCTCGACGACTCCCGCTGCGGACTCGACCGTGACGGAGCAGCCGGGAACGCTGGTGCTGACGACGAACGACGACCTGCTCGTCCTCGGGACGGACGGAACGGCGGCGGCTCTGCGCGTCGTCGGGCCGGACGGGCTCTACTACGGCGACGGCTGCGTCAGCGTCGTCGGGCCGGAAGCGTCGATGCCGCTCGAGCTCGGCGCGGCGGGGGAGTACGAGGTGACCTGGCAGGTCGTGTCCACCGACGGGCACCCCGTGTCGGGCCAGTACGCGTTCGACTGGGCGCCGTCCGACGGGACCGCGCTCGCCGACGGGTCGGACTCGGTCCCGGACTGCAACGGCACCGTCGCGGTCTCAGGAGGACATGCCGAGTCAGCCGACGAAGCGCAGGCGACGTCCGGATCGGACCCCGCACTCCTCGGGGACGTCCTGTGGATCGGCGGCGCTCTCGCCGCGGTCGCCGCCGCCATCGGAGTGACGCTCCTCGTGCTGCGACGGCGACCCCGCGACTGAGGCTCGTGAGCCTCCTGGGGTGGCGGTCGGTCAGTTCAGGAGGCTCGCGAGGGGCCCTTCACCGAGACCGGTCAGGACGGCCGCCGCGTCCTCGTAGACGGCGACGGCCCCGGCCTCGCGGAGTTCGTGCTCCGAGGTACCGCCGGAGAGGACTCCGACCGTTGCCAGGCCCGCGCGCTCGGCGGCCAGGACGTCCCAGGTCGCGTCGCCGACCATGACGGCGCGGTCGACGGAGACGCCCGCGCGGTCGAGCGCGATCGAGATCAGGTCGGGTGCTGGCTTGGCGGTCGAGACGTCTGCGCCGCTGGTGACAGCGTGGACGGAGCCGCCGAAGTCGAGGACGTCGAGAAGCACGTCCAGCTCGTTCTGCGGTGCCGAGGTGGCAAGGACGACGTGGACGCCTCGACCGACGAGCGTCGCGACGAGCTCGCGAGCTCCCGGGAGTGGAACGATGCGTGCTGTCGTCTCGGCGTAGTTCTTGGTGTGCAGCGACTTCACCAGTGCGCGCTGCTCCTCCTTCACGTCGTCCTCGAGGAGCATGTCGAGCAGCTCCGACGAGTCTGCGCCGATCGCTCGTTGGATGCGCCAGGCGGGCACGACGAGGTCGGCCTGCCAGAAGGCGCGCGACCACGCCTCGACGTGGAGGAAGTTCGTGTCGGCGAGGGTCCCGTCGATGTCGAAGAGCACCGCGGAGGTCCCCGTCGTCGCGTCTTTCCTGTCCTTCGTTCCTGCCATGTCGCTGCCCCTCTTGTCGCTTCCGCGCCTATCGGCCCGTGCCGTCCACGCTACGCGGGCGCGCCGAAGCGGGCCCGCCCCTTGACCTGCCCGTCCACGCCACCCGACCTGCCCCTTGTCACGCCCCGCCGGTCCCGGTCGGATCGTGTCCGCCCTCCGTCCCGTTCCCCGGCTCCCCGGGCCGGGTGACATGCTGCCGTCCCGTCGGGCTCGTCCAGTGCAGCGTGCCGTCCGGCTCCTGCCGGTGGGTCCACCCCGTGGTGTGGCGGAGCCGGTGGTGGTGTCGGCAGAGGTGTGCGAGGTTGTCGGCCGATGTGGTGCCTCCGTGCTGCCAGTCGTTCGTGTGGTCGACGTCCGCGTGGCGGGTGCTGCGGGTGCATCCCGGGAACCGGCAGGTCCCGTCGCGGTGCTGGAGGTGGCGACGCAGGTCCGCCGGCACCCGGTAGGAGTCGCGTCCGACGGAGAGGACCGCTCCGCTCTCCGGATGGGTGAGCAGCCGCGTGAACGAGGGAGCACCTGCTGTGAGACGCCGCGCGGTCTCCGGATCGACGGGTCCGTATCCGTCGAGGACGGCGGGCTGGTCGGACCGCCCGAGGAGGGTCAGCGCCGGCACGGTCACCGCGACATCGGCGCGCACTCCCGTCGGCATCGACGTGCCGTCTCCCTCGGCCGATGTCTCCCCGTCGACCAGCAGCGCAGCGGCGATGTCTGCGCGGAGCTGGCCCAACGTCCGCTCCTCGTCCGGCAGATCCGCGAGGGAGCGGGCGGCCCGGTCGATCCTGTCCATCGCGCCGAGCACATCGGGAGCTGCGGTGTAGAGGTGCAGGATCGCCATCCCGTCGTCGAGGCCCTCCACCCAGAGCGCGCGACGACGGGCGCAGTCCCGATGACGTTCGCTGAGCGTCTGCGGGTGCAGCCGTTCCCGGAGCGACCGGAGGGCGCGTCGCAGCTGGGGCGGCGTGCAGGCGACCGCGATCGTGGCGGCCTCCTCGTCGAAGCGCCCACGGACCTCGGCCGGGACGTCGAGCGCTCCTCGCACCACGAGTCGCGCGTGCTCGGGGGAGAGCGCTCCGTCCGCGAGTGCGCGCAACGTCGCCGGGAGGTCGTTCACCAGCAGGCGTGCCTCGTCGACCAGTGCAGAGGCGTGCGCCTCCGAGACCCGGAGTCTCGTCGCGAGCTCCGCGATCAGCGCCCGGTGCGCCGCCTCCGCCCGATCCACCTGCACCTGGACGTGCTCGCCGACGAGCGCCGCCGGTGCCGCCATCGCGAGGCGGCGTGCCTCCTCGACTG
This sequence comes from Rathayibacter sp. AY1E6, assembly GCF_002931115.1. Classification (NCBI taxonomy): domain Bacteria; kingdom Bacillati; phylum Actinomycetota; class Actinomycetes; order Micrococcales; family Microbacteriaceae; genus Rathayibacter; species Rathayibacter sp. AY1E6. The sequence continues at coordinate 148,712 of NZ_PSVK01000005.1, forward strand.
CCCGGTACCGGGATGCCTCGACGGCGGACCGCTCAGCGTGCCGTGAGCCGGCGAGCGCGAGCGCCTCCGTGAGCGCGTCGTCTACTGTCGCCGATTCCTTCATGCCCTGATCTCACCGGACGAAGTCTCGCCGTGGGCCTCGGGAGCGCCGTTTCATCGGACAGCATCGCGAAGAACCGTCTGTGGAGGAGCGTCGCCCCCCTCACACCTTCCGCGGCACCGTGAACACGGTCTCCACTCCCGCCGAGTACAGCACCGAGTCCGGCGCGCGCGTCGCCAGCCCGGGGAAGCCCGCGGCGTCGAGCAGCCCGTCGTCGAGCGCCAGCAGCTCCGCGCGGCGCAGCGGCCACGGCCGGTGCAGGTTGCGGCCGTACCAGGTGGAGCCAAGGTGGCGCTCGTGGTAGGCCCAGCGTGCGGTGAGGAACGAGGCGAGCGGGTCCTCGCCGACCGGGTCGCCCGGGCGGACGACGATCCGGGAGCGGGCGGCCGAGTCCGAGTGCCGGATCGTGTCGTAGATCACCGCGCCGTGGCGGTGCTCGATGCTCATCCGGGCCCAGCGGTAGGGGAGCCCGAACACCGCCTGCGCGGTGAGCACGGGAAGGAGGTGGGAGGCGTCGAGCGAGACGAACACGACTCCGCGTCGTCCCTGCTCGTCGACGGAGTAGAGCCGGACGTTCACCTCGGGGAAGGTGCCGAGCCAGGGCACCCGCGGGCCGCCGAGGAAGGCCGTCCGCGAGAGCCGGAACGGGATCAGGCCCACCCAGGAGGAACCGTCGTGCTCGTCGGGCCTCGTCCCGGCCGGGAGGTGGGGCGCCACCAGGGCGGGGTCGACCCGCCAGTGCAGGAACGTCGCCTCGGTCCAGCGCTGTTTCAGGATGCGCGGTCCGCCGAGCGCGGGCGCGGAACGGGTGACGGGTTCGACGGATCTCACGCGCCCATCGTGCTCCGATGTGCTGCGAGCTCGCCCGTGCAGGCGCGCTCAACGGCGTGCGACGAGTGCCTTCAGTGTCTCCAGCACCAGGGCCACCGGTGCGGAGGAGGCGGCGGAGTTGCGCACGACGGCCTCGAGGGAGCGGACGGGCCGGGGACGGACGACGGGCACGGCGCGGACGCCGTCCGGCAGGCGGTGGGCCGCGAGCTCCGGCAGGACCGTCACTCCCATGCCCGCGGCGACGAACGCGGCGGCGGTGATGTGGTCGTTCGCCTGGACGTGGAAGGGCGGCGCGAACCCGGCGGCGGCGCAGGCCTCCACGACGTTCCGGCGGCACCAGCCGGTGGGCAGGTCGTTGTCGACCCAGCGCTCGTTCGCGAGCTCGGCGAGGTCTATCTCGCTCCGGGAGGCGAGCGGATGACCGTCGGGCAGGACGACGAGGTAGGGGTCGTCGAGGAGGTGGTGCGCCGTGAATCCGGGGGCGGTCGGCTCGGAGGAGGCGACGAGGAGCTGCACGTCGGGGCGCGCGCCGAGGTCGTCGTCGAGCTCCTCTCCCAGGCGCAGGTCGAGGGCGAGGCCCGGGAACGCGGCGCTCAGCCGGCGGGCGACCTCCGGCATCCAGGCGCTGCCGACGGAGGCGAAGTACGTCACGGAGAGGCGGCCGGAGCGGCCCTCGCGCAGCTCCTCCACCACGGCCTCCGCTTCGGCGAGGCGCTCGAGGACGCGGTCCGCCTGGGCGGCGAGGGCGCGTCCGGCGGGGGTCGGGCGGACGCCGCGGCCCACCCGCTCCAGCAGGGTCAGTCCGGTCTCGCGCTGCAGAGCGGAGAGGTGCTGGCTGACGGCGGACGGCGTGTAGCCGAGGCCGGAGGCGGCTCCCGCGATCGAGCCGGAGGCGACGACGGAGCGGAGGATGCGGAGCCGGTGCACGTCGAGCATGAGACGACCGTACAGTCCGGCTGAACGATCCGACAGTGAACGGAACTGGTGCTGAATCCCCGGCAGCGCCACGATGGCCTCATGACCGACGTCTCCTCCTCCGCCCCGCCCTCCACGAGGGACGCCCTCCTGCTGTGGGGCGCGATCGCGGTCACCGTCCTGCTCTGGGCGTCGGCCTTCGTCGGCATCCGCGCCACGACGGAGGACTTCGGCCCGGGCACGCTGACCCTCGGCCGCATCGTGGTGGGGTCGCTCGCGCTCACGGTGGTGCGCGTCGTCCTCACCGCCCGGAGGCGCCGCTCGGAGGCGGCTCCGGATCCGCGCACGGCGGTCCCGCGCGGGCGCCTCCTCCTGCTCGTGCTGGGCTGGGGGGTCGCCTGGTTCGGGGTATACAACCTGGCGTTGAACGCTGCGGAGCGGCACGTCGACGCGGGGACGGCGGCGCTGCTGGTGAACATCGCGCCGATGATCACCGCCGTGCTCGCCGGGCTGCTGCTGGGGGAGGGGTTCCCCCGCCGTCTCCTCGCCGGGATGCTCGTGGCGCTGACCGGCGTCGCGGTGATCGCGTTCTCCACCTCCACCGGGCAGTTCGACGTGATCGGCGTCGCCCTCGGCCTGGTCGCCGCCGTCGTCTACGGCAGCGCGGCGACCCTTCAGAAGCGCCTGCTGGGACGGATCGACGCACCGACGATGACCTGGCTCGGCTGCCTCGCCGGCACGGTCGCGTGCCTGCCCTTCGCCCCGGAGCTCGTCGAGGCGCTCGCCGCCGCTCCGCTCTCCTCGATCCTGGCCGTGGTCTACCTCGGGATCTTCCCGACGGCCGTCGCCTTCACGACGTGGGGGTACGTCCTCGCGCGCTCCAGCGCGGGTCGCACCGCGGCGTCCACCTACGCGGTGCCCGCGGTGGTCGTGCTGCTGTCCTGGCTCGTCCTGGGCGAGACCCCGCCGCTCGCCGCGCTGCTCGGAGGCGCGCTCGCCCTGGCCGGAGTCGCGGTGGCGACGCTGCGGAGGCGCCCGAAGGCGGTCTGACCGGCGGCGGATGCTCCTCCACAGCCGCCCGATCGCGTCGAGTCCTCGGACGAGGCGGCTCGCGGGGATCCCGCGGGAGGGCCCGGGATATGCTGGGCGGACGTTCATCCCAGTCGGCGCCGAGCGCCAGGAACGGTGAGGATCCCGATGACCGAGGCCCTGCAGCCGCCCGTCCAGAACGCCCTCTCGCTCACGCCTCCGGAGCCGGTGGCAGCGGTGCCGACCACCTCGGCGCCGTCGATCGCGCCGAAGGTGCCGGAAGCCGCCCTGCCCGGCCTCGAGGCGAAGGTCGACGGCTACCTCGACACGCTCCTGGCGACGGAGTCCCGCAGCCCCGAGTTCGCGACGCGGGCCAACGACATCCGCACGATGGGCGACGCCGACATCCGCTCGGCCGCCGACTCGTCGAACCGGCTGCTGAGCACGCCGGTGCGCGCCCTCCAGGAGGGCGGGCTCTCCGAGGGGTCGACCATCGGCAAGACGCTGCTCGAGCTGCGCCGCACGGTGGAGGATCTGGACCCGTCCGAGGACAACCTGCAGAAGAAGATCCTGGGCTTCATCCCGTTCGGCAACAAGATCACCGACTACTTCCGCCGCTACGAGAGCGCCCAGTCGCACCTGAACGCGATCATCCAGGCCCTGTACGACGGGCAGGACGAGCTGCGGAAGGACAACGCGGCCCTGAATCTCGAGAAGCAGAACCTCTGGGAGACGATGACCCGTCTCAACGAGTACATCTACGTCGCCGAGCGGCTCGACGTGAAGCTCTCGGCGAAGATCGCCGAGCTCGACGCGACCGATCCGGAGCGGGCGAAGGCGCTGCGCGAGGACGTCCTCTTCTACGCGCGCCAGAAGCACCAGGACCTGCTGACCCAGCTGGCCGTGTCGATCCAGGGCTACCTCGCGATCGACGTCGTCATCAAGAACAACGTCGAGCTGATCAAGGGCGTCGACCGCGCGACGACCACGACCGTCTCGGCGCTGCGCACGGCGGTCATCGTGGCGCAGGCGCTCGCCAACCAGCGCCTCGTGCTCGATCAGATCACGGCGCTGAACACCACGACGTCCAACATGATCGAGGCCACCTCGCGCATGCTCGCCGACCAGTCGGCCTCGATCCAGTCGCAGGCCGCCTCGGCCACGGTCGGGCTGCCGCAGCTGCAGGCCGCGTTCGCGAACATCTACCAGACGATGGACTCGATCTCGGACTTCAAGATCAAGGCGCTCGACAGCATGGCCCAGACCGTCGGAGTCCTGCAGACCGAGACGGCGAAGGCCGGCGAGTACGTCGAGCGGGCCCGCCGCAGCAACTCGGACATCGACGCGACGTCCTCGCTCGATCTCGGCCGCTAGCCGATGGGCTGGTTCTCCCGACTGTTCACGGGTGCCCCCGCGGCGCCGGAGGAGACCGCGCCCGCTCTGCCGAGCGTCCCGACGAGCGACGACATCCTCGCGGCGCTCGACCGGGTCGGCGCGCGGACGGAGGGCCGGGTGCCCGGCATCGTCGCGGCGCGCATCCAGCGGATCGACGAGACGGTCCGCGAGATGGTGCCCCGTCTCGACCGCCTCGGCGGGATGAGCCGTCAGGGCCACACCGTCGTCGCGACCGCGACCAGCTACCTCCCCGAGGCGGTGGAGGGCTACCTCCGCCTGCCGAGGGACTTCGCCGACCGCCGCGCCGTGCACAGGGGGAAGACCTCGCTGATGATCCTCTGCGACCAGCTCGACCTCCTCGGAGGCACGCTCGACCGCATCTCGGACGCCGTCTCGCGGCAGGACGCCTCGGCGCTGATCGCGCACGGGCAGTTCCTGGCCGAGAAGTTCACGGAGTCCTCGCTCTCCCCGAGCGGTCTCGACGCGCCTCCGCAGCCGGGAGCGCCGTCCGGATCCGGCTCGCTGACCCCGCCGAGCGCCTCGTGACCGCGCTCGCCCCAGCGCTGGACGCCCTCGTGCTCGCGGGGACGGCCGCCGGCCTCGACGCCGCGGCCGTCCGCGACGAGGGTGCGCGGCTGGCCGCCGCCGTCGCCGAGTCGATCCGCGGCGCCGGACAGGACTGGCTCGCCGCGACCGGCGCGACGGGCGGTCTGGAGGCGTTCTTCACCGCCGCCTCGAGCGGCCGGCGCTGGCGGTCGGGGCCGACCGATCAGCTGGCCGCCCTGGTCGGCGCGGGCTCTCACCACTCCTCCGCCTACGCCCGCGCCCTGACCGAGGTCGTCTCGGCGGCCAGCGCTCTCGGCGACCCGGGCATCGGCGGCATCGCCTCCGCCTCCGCGACCGCCGCGGCCCAGCTCTCCGCCGTCCCGGGCGCCCGGGGCGCCGCTCCGACGACGAGCGGAGGAGTACCGCACACGACCGGCCGGACGCCGGACGGTGCCGCGAGCGCCGACCTGCCGACCGGTCTGCCCGCCGGCGTGCCCGGGGTCGACGAGATCCTCGAGCGCCTCCGCCGGACCGAGCACGACGGTCCGCAGGACGAGCCGGCGCCCGCCGCCGCTCCCGCCGCGGAGCCCGCCTCCGAGCCGGAGCCGCTCGACCCGCCGGAGTCCATCGACGACCTGCTCGCCGAGCTCGACGCGCTGATCGGCCTCGACCGGGTGAAGAGCGAGATCAAGCGGCAGACGCAGCTGCTCCGGATCGGCACCCTGCGCCAGGCCGCCGGACTCAGCACGCCCACGCTCACCCGCCACCTCGTCTTCACGGGGAATCCCGGCACGGGCAAGACGACGGTGGCGCGGCTGGTCTCGCGGATCTACCGCTCGCTCGGCATCCTCTCGAAGGGCGTGCTCGTCGAGGTCGACCGATCGGAGCTGGTGGCCGGCTACCTCGGGCAGACCGCGACGAAGACCGCGGAGGTGATCGCCTCCGCGCGCGGCGGCGTCCTCTTCATCGACGAGGCCTACGCGCTCGCGCTCGACCAGTACGGTGCGGAGGCGGTCACCACCCTCGTGAAGGACATGGAGGACCACCGCGGCGACCTCGTCGTGATCGTCGCCGGCTACTCCGGGCCGATGCAGGGCTTCCTCGACACGAACCCGGGACTCGCCAGCCGCTTCTCGACCACGATCGACTTCGCCGACTACTCCGACGACGAGCTCTCGGCGATCTTCGGCCGCCTCGCCGCCTCCGCGGACTTCGAGCCGACGGAGGAGGCGCTCGCCGCGTTCGCGGGCCTCGCCTCGGCGCAGCAGCGCACGGAGGCGTTCGGCAACGGGCGCTGGGTCCGCAACGTCCTCGACGCGGCGATCGCCCGGCACGCCTGGCGCCTCCGCGACGTGGAGGAGCCGACGCTCGACGAGCTGCGCATCCTGCTCCCCGAGGACGTGGTGGAGAGCCCCGAAGCCTCGAGCAGCCCGGACGGAGCCGGCGACGACGACGAGGGCTCGGTCGAGGGCTCGGAGGAGGCCCTCGGGCAGGCGGACGCCGCCCCGAGCGGCACGGCCGCCCCCGTCACCGACGACCCCGAGGAGGAGAGCCGTTGAGCACCGCACCCGCCGCGCCGCCCGCGCAGAGGATCCCCGAGCCGCCCCTCGTCCAGGTCGCCAACCGGCCGGCGCAGCGGAAGCCGTCGCTGCTCGCCCGCGCGACCGCGACCACTCCGGCCACCCTGCGCCTCCTGCTCGCCCTGACGGCGCTGGCGGCCGTGCTGTTCGGCGTGTTCGCGCAGCAGGCAGGAGCGATGCAGGCGCGCGCCGCGACCACGGCCCGGGAGCAGTCGGCGCAGCTGCTCGGCGTGCAGAACGTCCGCACGCTGCTGGTGGACGCCAACGCGATCGCGGCCAACACCTTCCTCGTCGGCGGACTGGAGCCGACCGAGCTGCGGGCGTCGTACGTCTCGAGCCTCACCGGCGCCGCCTCCGCGATCGCCGGACTCTCGGCCGCCGACTCGGCGGACACCCGGGCCCTCGCCCGGGTCGCCAGCAGCATCACGACCTACAGCGGGCTGATCGAGCAGGCGCGGGCCAACAACCGGCAGGGCTTCCCCGTCGCCTCGGCGTATCTCGACCAGGCGTCGACGGCCCTCTCGGGAGACGGCGGCATCCTCGAGGACCTCGACGGGCTCGTCGACTCCGGTGCCGACCGGGTCGCGGCCGCCTACGACGCCGTCCGCTGGAGCGTCCTGCTCATGATCGGCTCGCTCGTGATGCTGGTCCTCCTCCTGGCGGCGCAGCTCTGGCTCGCCCGCCGCACGCACCGCTACCTCAACCGCCCTCTCGCCACGGGGACCGCCCTCCTGCTGGTCGTCGGCGTCGGCGGGGCGCTCGCCTACGGATCGGTCGCGGCGGACGCGGGGACGGCGCGGGTCGAGTCCTACCGCGAGGCGCTCACCGTGTCGAACGCGCTCATCGCCGCGAGCGACGCCAAGTCGCTCGAGAGCTTCACGCTGATCAAGCGCGGCTCCGGCGCCGCCCTCGAGGAGCGCTACACCCAGGCAGTCGACTCCGCCCGGGAGAAGCTGTCGGGCGACCTGCAGGACGAGCTCGCGAGGACGCGGCTCGTCGACGAGTTCGGGCAGTGGCAGTCGTTCCACGAGGAGATCCGGGAGGCGGACGACGCCGGGAACTGGGACCAGGCCGTCCGCGTCGCCACGATCACCGGGAACGGCACGCCGAACGACCTCTTCACGACCTTCTCCGACGACGCCCGCGACGTGGTGCAGGAGAAGGCCCTGGCCGCCGCCACCACGCTCGACAGAGGCGCGGAGTTCGCGACCCTCGTCTCGTGGATCCTGCTGGCGGCCGGTCTCGCCGGAGCCGTGTTCGCCTGGCGCGGCATCGCCCAGCGACTGGAGGAGTACCGATGAACCGCCTGCGCGCCGCCGCCCTCGCCCTGGCCACCGCCGCGGCTCTCGCCCTCACCGGCTGCACGACGGGGGCGGACGACCTCGGCACGCCCCTCGCCGCGGCGACCCCGACTCCGACGGCGAGCGCGTCCGCTCCCGCCGCTCCTGCCGCGCCGGACTGCTCGCCCTCGGCGGTCACCTCCTACGCGCCGACCGGCGTGACCGACAGCACCAGGCTCGCGGAGATCCGCGGGCGCGGGACCCTGCGCGTCGGCGTCTCGGCCGACACCCTCCTGATGAGCGCCCGCAACCCGATCACGGGGGCGATCGAGGGCTTCGACGTCGACATCGCCCGCGAGGTCGCCCGGGCGATCCTCGGCAGCGACTCCATCGACTACGTCGTGATCACCTCCGCTCAGCGCCTCCCCGCGCTCACCGGCGGCGACGGCGCCCCGCAGGTCGACATGGTGGCTCGCACCCTCACGATGACCTGCGATCGCTGGAGCTCGATCGCCTTCTCGTCCGAGTACTACGACGCCGGCCTCAAGGTGCTCGTCTCCGACGACCCCGACGGCGTCCCGATCACGGGCATCGGCGACCTCGACGGCGAGAGGGTCTGCGCGCCCAGCGGCACCACGACGCTCAGCCGCCTGCAGAACGACTACCCGGAGGTCGAGGCCGTCGAGGCCGCCACGCACTCGCAGTGCCTCGCCCTCTTCCAGGCAGGAGAGGTCGACGCCATCGCGGGCGACGACACGATCCTCGCGGGCTTCGTGGCGCAGGACCCGTACGCGAAGGTCGTCGGCGACGCCCTGAGCTCAGAGCCCTACGGCCTCGGCCTGCCCGCCGACGACCCCGACTTCGTGCGCTTCGTCAACGCCTCGCTCGAGAGCATCCGCAGCGACGGCCGCTGGCAGAGCATCTACGAGCGCTGGCTCGGGGTCCTCGGCGAGGCCTCGCCGCCGGCCCCGGTGTACGGCCGATGAGCACCGGTCTCGCGGAGGGGACCCCCGTCGCTCCGGGCCGGCTCGGGGAGGCCGCGCCGCAGCGCGAGCTCTTCGAGTACCTCGCCGCTCTCACCCGCTGGCTCCAGCGGACCACGCGCGAGCTCTCGCGGCTGGACGCCGCCGCGCTGGCGTCGCCGCAGGCCGAGAACTACACGGCCGACGTGGTGCTCGCCCAGTCGCTCCGCGAGTCCGTCACCCGGCGCCTCGCCGAGCTCGAGGCGGTCTGGGACTCCGGCCGCGTCGACGTCGTGGCGCGCGAGCGGATGTCGCAGCTGATCTGGGGCCGTCTCGACGCCTCCGGGAGCGGCGCGGTCTCGCTGGTGGAGGCGGTGCGCCTCTGCGACGCGGTCGTCGGCCAGCTGCGCTCCCGGCTCGAGCTCGACCCCAGCGGCACCGACGTCGCCGGGCGGATCGTGGGGGTGCGCGCCGAGATCGAGCGCTGCCGCGACCTCACCCGTGACGGCGGCGGCACGGTCGACCGCGAGCGGGCGGAGCGGGTCGCCGTGCTGCGCTCCCGCCTCGACGCGCTCGCCGAGCGGGCGGGCCGGGGAGCCGACGTGTCGGGGCCGCTCGGCCAGCTCGAGAGCGACTCCGCCCGGCTCGAGCGCGACCTGATCATCGCCGCGTCCGAGCGGCGCGGACTCGAGCGCGACCGCCGTCGGGCGCGCGAGCTGGCGGAGGCGGCCGAGCGACGCGAGGCGCCGCTGCGCGAGCTCGTGGCCCGCTGCCGCCGCGAGATCGCCGACCCGCCGCGGCTGGCCGTGCCCGACGTCTCCCGGCTGGGCGATCCTCCGTCCGACCGCGAGGCGCTCGACGCGCACCTCGCCCGGCTCACCGCCGTCGGCCGCGCGTTCGACGCGGTCGAGGCCGCCTACACCTCGCCGCTGCGCGAACGGGCCGCCCTCGGCTTCCGCCTCCGGGCGCTGCGGGAGCGTGCCGAGGGCAACGGCCGCGCTGCCACCGCCGTCGGCGTCGCGGCCGAGGAGGAGGTGCGCGCAGCCCTCGACACGGTGCCGTGCTCCGTCCCGCTCGCCCGCCACCTGGTCGAGCAGTACGACGTCGTCACCCGCGACCTCCCGCACCCCGACCCCGCGCACCACCGGAAGGCCACCCCATGAACGGCGCCCCCTGCACCGCGACTCCCGGCTGCACCGGGACGATCGAGGACGGCTACTGCAACGTCTGCGGCCTCCCGCCCGAGGAGGGCGCCGCCGCCTCCACGCTGACCGCGCGCCGCGCCGCTCCGGCCTCCCCGTCGGCCACCGCCTCCGCCGCCTTCGGCACCGGCTTCGTCGAGGGCACCCCCGGCGCCACGGCACCCGGGCCCGCGGAGGAGTCGGCCACCGCGCGCAGCACGCGCACCTCCTCCGCCCGCCTCGCCACCGCCGCCCTCGGCTCCGCCCGCACGGCGCAGACCGGCTCGAAGGTCACCCGCCGCGTCGGCACCACCTCGACCCGACTGCGCGGCCCGAGGCTCGGCGCCGGGCTCACCACCGTCCCGTCCCGCCCGGCCGCCGACCCGATGGCCGCTCTGATGACCGAGGCGGTCCTCCCCGAGCGCAAGCGCTTCTGCTCGCACTGCGGCACCGCCGTCGGCCGCGGGCGCGACGGTCGGCCCGGCCGCACCGAGGGGTTCTGCCCCAACTGCCGCACGCCGTTCTCGTTCACACCGCAGCTGGTGAAGGGCGATGTCGTCGGCGGCCAGTACGAGGTCGTCGGCTGCCTGGCCTACGGCGGCCTCGGCTGGATCTACCTCGCGCGCGACCGGAACGTCTCGGGGCGCTGGGTGGTGCTCAAGGGCCTGCTCAACTCCGGCGACCCCGACGCGTACGCCGCGGCCGTCACCGAGCGCCGGTTCCTGGCCGAGGTCGAGCACCCGCTGATCGTCGAGATCTACAACTTCGTCCTGCACGACGGCGCCGGCTACATCGTGATGGAGTACGTCGGCGGGCCGAGCCTCAAGCAGATCCTGAAGGAGCGGCTGGACGCCAACGGCGGCGCCGCGGATCCGCTGCCGGTGGACCAGGCGCTCGCCTTCGTGCTCGAGGTCATGCCCGCCTTCGCCTACCTGCACGACCACGGCCTGCTCTACTGCGACTTCAAGCCGGACAACATGATCCAGGTGGGCGACCAGGTCAAGCTGATCGACCTCGGCGGAGTGCGCCGGATCGACGACGAGGACTCCGCCATCTACGGCACCGTCGGCTACCAGGCTCCGGAGGTCGCCGACCTCGGTCCCTCGGTCGCCTCCGACGTCTACACGATCGGCCGCACGCTGGCCTCGCTGGTGCTCGACTTCCGCGGCAACCAGACGACCTTCGTCGCCTCGCTGCCGCCGGTGTCGGAGACGCCGCTGTTCCAGCGCTACGACTCCTTCTACCGCCTGATCGCGAAGGCGTGCGCTCCCGACCCGCAGGACCGCTTCGCCACGGTGGACGAGATGCGCGGCCAGCTGCTCGGGGTGCTGCGCGAGGTCGTCGCGACCGACCGCGGTCCCGGACACCCCGCGCTGCACTCGACGGAGTCGGCCCTGTTCGAGGCGCCCGTGGCCGACGTGGTCGACCGCGTCCCGCCGTGGGACGCGCTGCCGGCGCTCCGCCGCGACGAGTCCGATCCCGCCCGGTCGTGGCTCGCGGGCGTGAACGTCGCCGACCCGATCGTGCGCCTGCGCGCTCTCGCGCTCGCGCCCACCGTGACGGTCGAGGTGCGGCTCGCCCGCGCCCGGGCGGCGATCGAGGCGCAGCGCTGGGAGGAGGCGGCCCGCGCGACGGGCGAGATCCTCACGGAGGACCCGTGGGAGTGGCGGGCGGTCTGGATGAGCGGTCTCGCGCAGCTCGCGCGCGGCGACGACATCGGGGCCCGCGCCTCCTTCAACACCGTCTACGGCCAGGTCCCCGGCGAGCTCGCCCCGAAGCTCGCGCTCGCCGCGGCGTGCGAGGCGAGCGGTGAGCCCGAGGTCGCCGAGTCCCTCTACGTGATCTGCGCCCGCGCCGACGCGAACTACACGGCACCCGCCGCCTTCGGTCTCGCGCGGGTGCGGCAGCTGCGCTCCGACCTCGACGGGGCGCTCGACGCGCTCGACATCGTCGCGCCCACGCGCTCCTCCTACTCCGACGCGCGCCGCCGCCGGGCGGAGCTGCTGGCGGAGTCGGGCCGCGGGCTGCCCGCGCTCTCGGCCGCCCTCGCGAGCGTCGACTCCGTGTCGATCGATCAGCGGACCCGCCTCGAGCTCACGACTCAGGTCCTCGCCTCCGCCCTCGAGCTGGTGCGGCGCGACGGCCCGGCCGAGGGAGCGACCCTCGGCGGGGTCGAGGCGAACGAGGCCGCCATCCGCGACGGCCTCGAGGCCTCCTACCGCGCGCTCGCCGCCTCCACTCGCGAGCGCGACGAGCGCCTGCGCCTCGTCGACCGGGCCAACGAGGTCCGACGCTGGACGCTGACATGAGCGGCGCGCTGTCGACTCCCTGCCCGAACTGCGGCGAGCCGGTCACGACGGGCGACGCGTTCTGCGAGGCCTGCGGGACGCCGCTGATCGTCGCGGCCACCCCCTCCGCTCCGCCCGTCGCCGTCGGAGGATCCGCCGCCTGCGTCTACTGCGGGGGAGCGGTCGCCGAGGACGGCTACTGCGAGCAGTGCGGACGCCCCGCTCCGACCGAGCGCGAGCACTGGGCCGAAGCGCCGCACCCGCTGGTCGGCGGCGTCTGCGACCGCGGGCTCCGGCACCCGGCCAACGAGGACGCGATGGCGCTCGGGGCGACCACCGGCGCCGACGGCTCTCTGAGGACGGCGCTGCTCGTGGTCTGCGACGGGGTCTCCTCGACCCCCGACTCCGACAAGGCGTCGCTCGCCGCGGCCCGTGCGGCACTCAGCGCGCTGCAGGCCGAGGTCGGCGGGGAGAGCGCGATAGCGGACCGCTGGCGCGCGCTGCTGCAGATGGCCACCGCGCGCGCCTCCGGAGCGATCGACGCGGCCGTGCCCGAGAAGCGGTCGAATCCGCCCTCGTGCACCTTCACCGCGGCGGTGCTGGACGGCGCGCTGCTCGTCACGGGCAACGTGGGCGACAGCCGCAGCTACTGGATGCCGGACGCGGGCGAGCCGCGGCAGCTCACGGTCGACGATTCGTGGGCGCAGGAGCAGATCGCCTCGGGAGTGCCGCGGGAGCAGGCCGAGACGGCGCCCGACGCTCACGCCATCACCCGCTGGCTCGGCGCCGACGCGCACGACGAGGAGCCGCGGGTCGCCTCCGAGGAGCTGACCGAGCCGGGCTGGGTGCTGGTCTGCTCCGACGGGCTCTGGAACTACGCGTCCGCCGCCGAGGACCTCGCGCGCGTGCTGCGCGAGGCGCAGGAGAGGGTGGGCGCGGATCCGGTCACGCTCGCGGAGGCGCTGGTCGCCTGGGCGAACGAGCGCGGCGGGCACGACAACATCACGGCGGCGCTGGCGCGGTTCGACCCGGCGGGTGCGCCGGAGGCAGCGGCTGAAGCGTCCGCTGCCGAGGTGCGCGGTGAGGAGACCGGCACAGCCGAGCAGGGTGCCGCCGACTCCGGTGCCGATCCCGATGGTGCGGAGCCGGACGCTGCCGAGCCGGACGCTGCGGAGCCGGACGCTGCCGACGCCGGCGCCGCCGACCTCGGCGCTGCGGATCCCGGCGCTGCGGGCCCGAGCGCGGCCGACCCCGCCGCCTCGAGCCCCGACGCGGCCACCCCTTCGCCCGACGCCGACGCCTCCCGTCCCACCGACTGAGCGCGCCGATCCGTCCAGACCACCCCTCCACCGCTGGACGGATCGGCACCCCCGCGGCCGTGGTCACGCCCCTACAGTCGTCGCCATGAGCATCGCCGAGCCCGCCACCGCCCTGTCCGTCGTCGGCCACTGGATCGACGGGGCTCCCTCCGACTCCTCGTCCGGCCGCACCGCTCCCGTCTACGACCCGGCGCTGGGAGTCGCGACCAAGGAGGTCGCGCTCGCCGACTCCGCCGAGGTGGACGCCGCCGTCGCCTCCGCGAAGGCCGCCTTCCCCGCCTGGCGCGACACGTCGCTCGCGAAGCGGCAGCAGATCGTCTTCCGCTTCCGCGAGCTCCTCGAGGCGAAGAAGCAGGAGCTCGCCGAGCTGATCACGTCGGAGCACGGCAAGGTCGTCTCGGACGCGCTCGGCGAGATCACCCGAGGCCAGGAGGTCGTGGAGTTCGCGACCGGGCTCGCGCACCACCTCAAGGGCGAGTACTCGGAGCAGGTCTCCACCGGCGTCGACGTCTACTCGACCAAGCAGCCGCTGGGCGTTGTCGGGATCATCTCCCCCTTCAACTTCCCCGCGATGGTGCCGATGTGGTTCTTCCCCATCGCCATCGCCGCCGGCAACACCGTCGTGGTGAAGCCCTCCGAGAAGGACCCGTCCCCGGCGATCTGGCTCGGCGCCCTCTGGAAGGAGGCCGGCCTCCCCGACGGCGTCTACACGGTGCTCAACGGCGACAAGCAGGCCGTCGACGGGCTGCTCGAGCACCCCGACGTGCGCTCGATCTCGTTCGTCGGCTCGACCCCGATCGCGCAGTACGTCTACGAGACGGGCACCCGCCACGGCAAGCGCGTCCAGGCCCTCGGTGGGGCGAAGAACCACATGCTGGTGCTCCCCGACGCGGACCTCGACCTCGTCGCCGACTCCGCCATCAACGCCGGTTTCGGCTCGGCGGGCGAGCGGTGCATGGCGATCTCGGTCGTCGTCGCGGTCGAGCCCGTCGCCGACGAGCTGATCGCGAAGATCCAGGAGCGGGCCGCGACCCTGCGCACCGGCGACGGACGCCGCGGCTGCGACATGGGTCCGCTGATCACCGAGGCGCACCGCGACAAGGTCGCCTCCTACATCGCGATCGCGGAGGAGGACGGCGCCGAGGTCGTGATCGACGGGCGCGGGATCGAGGTGGACGGCGACGCGAACGGCTTCTGGCTCGGCCCGACCCTGATCGACAAGGTCCCCACCACCTCCCGCGCCTACACGGAGGAGATCTTCGGACCGGTGCTCTCCATCGTCCGCGTCGCCTCCTACGAGGAGGGCGTCGCCCTGATCAACAACGGCGCGTTCGGCAACGGCACGGCCATCTTCACCAACGACGGAGGAGCGGCCCGCCGCTTCCAGAACGAGGTCGAGGTCGGCATGATCGGCATCAACGTCCCCATCCCCGTCCCCGTCGCCACGTTCTCCTTCGGCGGCTGGAAGGCGTCCCTCTTCGGCGACACCAAGGCCCACGGAGCAGAAGGCGTCCGCTTCTTCACCCAGCAGAAGGCCATCACCAGCCGCTGGCTCGACCCCTCCCACGGCGGCATCAACCTCGGGTTCCCGCAGAATTCATAGGCTCTCTCCTCCTGGCGTCGTCGATCGCCCGCAGTCGGCCGGGGAGGGTGGGCGCGTTCTGCAGGGCGTCCTGCGTTCCGCGCACGTCGATCCGCTGAGACGCGGATCACCGGTTGCGCTCCGCGGCGCTTGTGAGGCTCTCTCCTCCTGGCGTCGTCGATCGCCCGCAGCCGCGGCGCTGGTGAGCCTCTCTCCTCCTTCGTCGTCGATCGCCTGCGGTCGGCTGGGGAGGGTGGTTCCGTTCTGGAGGGCGTCGTGCGTTCCGCGCACGTCGATCCGCTGGGACGCGGATCACCGGTTGCGCTCCGCGCCGGCGGGAGGCGCTGGGTCGACCGGAGAGGCTCACCAGCACGGCTGAGCGCAACCGGCGATCCGCGTGTGAGCGGATCGTCGTGCGCGGTACGCGACCCGCTCTTCCCAGCGCGACCACCCTCCCCGGCCGACCGCGGCCGATCGACGACGCAGGAGGAGAGAGGCTCTTGAGCACCGCGCAACCGGCGATCCGCGTGTGAGCGGATCGTCGTGCGCGGTACGCGACCCGCTCTTCCCAGCGCGACCACCCTCCCCGGCCGACCGCGGCCGATCGACGACGCAGGAGGAGAG